>CAYVDZ010000081.1:0-12229 GCA_964450575.1 uncultured Opitutus sp. | reverse complement strand
ACCTATCGGAGATAGGCTCCGTCGCCCGCGCCTTGGCTGGCCGACCCAATCCCGGTGCAGCTCTGCGCATTTATTTCTGACCGAGTCCCTAAGAGGGGCGCGCCGTTGAGGCTACCCGTTCTCATTTTCGCTCGCATCAGGGCGCCGCTGCCGCCGGCTGGATCGTTCACCCGTGGCACGGTGGCTCAGTGGCCCATGCCGTGGGTCCAAACGTGTTGCACTCCGCCCTTGCAGGTCGCCACCGAAGTTGTCCTCTCTTCGGAATGAAGGTTTCGTTCACGCCCAAGGAATATGCGCGGCTGCTGGAGCTGGTCCACCTTGGCTTATGCATGGCGGGTGCCCGGCCCGATGACCCTGCCACCATGCCACCGCGCTATAACGAGATCGCCCGGAAAGTTTTTACTCTGGCCGAGCCCTTCGGTTGCGCCGATCTGGTGGAAACGGATGTCAATGGACAGCTTTTTCCCGGAGAGAAACTCGTTACCGGGTTGGCCGGCGACAAGGTCGATCGCTTCGTGGAGGAAGCCTTTTGGACCGAACTCGTATCGCGGCTTGCGGAGCGGGATCTGCTTTCCGAACTTAGCGCGACCAAGCTCAGCAGCCCCCTGTCGTCGGACGAGGAAGAGCGTCTTGGGCGGATGGAGGATAGCTACTGGCGTGAGTTTGAATCCCGCGGTGTGGATAACCTGATTCTCCTCCGCGGGGGCAACGGCTAGCTGCAGGATTCCCTTTGCTTTGAGCACACTTCGCTCTGGCAGCGCTGGGCGTATGATGTCTGAGTCTTCCGCAAAATCTTTTATGAACCCCGATTTCCCCTCATCCGTTACTCGTCGTGATTTCATTTCCCTGATGGCGGCCGCGGGCGCCGCGCTTCCCCTTGGCGCCAGTGTGGCCCAGGCGCAACCGGCCGGCGCCAAGGCGGTCGGTTCCGGTGGCGCGCGGACGCTTCATGTATTTGCGAAGCCATTACAGTGGTTGTCGTATGATGACACCGCGGCCTTGATCGCCGAGGCGGGTTACAGTGGGATCGACTACGCCGTGCGTCCCGGCGGCCACGTCGTTCCGGAAAAGGTTCAGGATGATCTCCCGCGCGCGGTTGAAGCGGCGAAGAAGGCGGGACTCAAGGTTGAGATGATCACGACCGGCATCAACGACCCGCGCGACAAGCATACTGAGCCGCTCCTGCGGACGGCGGCGAAGGTCGGCGTAAAAGTTTATCGGTATGGAAATTTCAATTACGACTTGAAGCTCGGCGTGTGGGAGTCCCTGCAGAAGCACAAGGCCGCGCTTAAGGAGCTTGGCAGCATGAATCAGAGCCTGGGCTTGCACGGCGCCGTCCAGAATCATGCGGGGCCCCGCGTCGGCGGACCGGTCTGGGATCTGTATGAGTTGATGCGTGACCTCGACCCACGGTGGTCGGGCGTGCAATACGACATCCGCCATGCCATCGTGGAGGGAGCGCAATCGTGGCCGATCGCATTACGCCTCCTCGCCCCATGGATCAAATGTACCGACATCAAAGATTTCAGGTGGCAGCAGACTCCCGGCAAAGGAACGGTGGAGAACGTGCCGCTCGGAGAGGGAATTGTGCCGTTCGATGCCTACTTCAAACTCGTGAGTGAGTTGAAGATCGCCGGGCCCGTGTCCGTGCATTTGGAATATCCGCCCTTCGAACGGTCGCCCCGCCCGCTGACGGACGCAGAGAAGCGGCCGCTTTTCCTGGCCGGTATGAAGAAGGATCTCGCGGTGCTGAAACTTCACCTTGCGAAACATCAGCTGGCGTAAGCCGGAGTGATCCGCTCGAACGGTGGAGGGTGCATTGTTCGCCCCTCACTGAGCTCTTTTTTGTTTGTACCGATGAGTTCTACGTCTCCTTCAAAATCCCTTACAATTGCCCGCGTTGGCGCTGACTTTGAGCGCGAGCCATTGATCCGCCCGTTTGGTTTCAAAGGCGGTTATCAAACTGAAATCTGGCAAAGTGTCGCGATGCTTGAGAGCTCCTCGGGCAAACGCGGCGTCGGATTATGTACGCAGGGAGTCTTATGGAGCGATGCCCAGGTGTTTGCCGGCCATTCGGAGAGCGGAGGCAGCGCGTTGATGTATGCGGTGACGGAACGCGCCTTGCAGCAGCTTAAAGGTCAAAGCTTCGCGGACCCGATCGCGTTAATCGAGGCGATCCGACACGATGTGTACGCCTTCGCCAAGAAGGTCACCGAGCATCCCGGTTTGCGGGAAACGTTCGCATTGAATGCGCTTGTCGGCATCGATTTCGCGGCCTGGCTGCTTTACGCGCGGGAGAATAACATCACGTCCTTCGATGACTTGATCCCGGCCGCTTACCGGCCGGCGCTCGCCACGCGCCATGACAAGATTGCGAGCATTCCGCTGATGGCTTACGGGATCCCGATCGAGGAACTGAAGACCGCCGTCGATGACGGCTACTTCTTTATGAAGATCAAGATCGGCCAGCCGGGAACGCAGGCCGAGATGCTCGAGAAAGACCAAGCGAGACTTAGCGCCATTCACGCGGCGATCGGGCATGCGCGCACCCCTCACACCGCGAATGGCCGGTTACCCTATTATTTCGACGCCAACGGTCGTTACGAGAGCAAGGACACCTTGATGCGCCTGCTTGATCATGCCAAAGCGATCGGCGCCTTCGATCAGATCGCGTTACTCGAGGAGCCGTTTCCCGAAGAACTCGAGATCGACATCAGCGATATTCCCGCGCGGATCGCTGCCGATGAAAGTGCGCATACGGATCGCGATGCGCTGAAACGGATTCAGATGGGTTACAAGGCGATCGCGCTCAAGCCGATCGCGAAGACCTTCAGCATGTCGCTTAAGATTGCGCAGCTCGCGCACGAACATGGCGTGCCGTGCTTCTGCGCTGATCTCACGGTGAGCCCCCTTCTGGTCGAGTGGAACAAGAACGTCGCTGCCCGCCTGGCGCCCTTTCCCGGACTCGGCTTGGGTCTGCTCGAGACCAACGGTCACCAGAACTACCGGAACTGGGACGCGTTGCGCCGTTATCATCCTGCTCCCGACGCACCATGGGCGAAAACCCGGCAGGGTTTGTTCGAGCTCGACGACGATTACTACGCGCAGAGCGGGGGAGTGTTTGCTTCGATGCCTCACTACGAGGCGATGTTCGCCCGCTAGCGCTGACTTGGGCGCAGCCGTAGCTTTCGAGAGAGTCTGCGCTTGCCCGGGTTGGTTGACGGAACTCGAGGCGCGTGCGGCGATGCACGCGTCGGTGTCGAAGGAGCGATCCCTCGACGCGGCGATCGCTTTAAACCAACAGCTCTAAACTTGGTTCGCTCGCGCTGCCGGAGTGCTCCTCCCGGTGGCTTTTTCGTAGAGCCAGGAAGCAGGACAGAAACGCGTGAGGGCCGACTGGAAGAGCATGAAGCCTACAAAAGCGGTGAACCACAACCAGAGCGGGTTGTGATAGTGAGCGAGCGCGAGACTGGCGAGGATCAGCAGGCCGGCCCAGAGGCGGACGAAGGATTCGGTTTTCATGGGAATTGAATAACTATATCCATATACGAACATATACTTGAAAAAGTGTCAAGGAGTGGTTTTGTTCGCCCGCATGAAAAAAGCCCGTTGGTTGTCAGATGATGCGATCGAGCTGATCGCCCGGCGTTTTTCCGCGCTGGCTGAGCCGATGCGGCTAAAGCTCGTGCATGCGCTTTTTGCGGGGGAGAAGAGCGTGAATGCGCTGGTTGAGGAAACCGGTGGCACGCAGGCCAACGTCTCCCGCCACCTGCAGACGCTGACGCAAGCGCACGTGCTGTCGCGGCGAAAAGAAGGGCTGCAGGTTTTCTATGCGATTGCAGATCCGACAATTTTCAAACTGTGCGATCTGGTGTGCGGAAGCGTGGAGAAACAGTTGAATCGTCAGGTCGAGGCCTTCGGCGTCAGGGCCGATTGAGTCGGTTGAGCGATTAGCGGGATCGTTGGGTCCGCCTTATGGGACGCGGGTGAGCGGGCGCACCGAACCTTGCGGTTGCGGTCCGCCCGGTAGGTTAAGCGGTCGTGATCCAACGTACCCGAAGGTGAAACGCGATTGACCCTCCCGGTTTCGATCGCGAGCGTTCGCCTCGCTCGCGCCGATCCGCGCGAGTTTTTAACCCCCTTCCGCTCATGGTGAAGTCCTCGATCTGGCTCGGTGCAACGTTGGTGCTCGCGGTGCTGAGCGGCTGTGGCAAAGCCGACTCCGGAGGAGCCGCCAGCAGCGGCACAGGCCCGCTGGAGATTCGCTTCGCGCACGCGCATGCCCCGGATCTCAACGGAGAACTGCACTATAGCGCCGTGGCGTTTGCCGAAGCCGTGGGCGGCTTGTCGGACCGGCTCACCGTGAAAATCTTTCCCCAAGGTTCGCTCGGCAGCGAGCGCGAGATCTATGAGGGCATGCAACTCGGGTCCGGCGCGGCCGTCACGGTCACGGGCTCGGCCATCCTGAATAATTTCGATCAGCGAATCGGCGTGCTGGATCTGCCGTATCTATGGCAGGACTACGATCACGTCCATCGCGTGCTCGATGGCGAGGTGGGACGCGATTTGGCCGCCGGGCTCGAGCGCCAGGGACTCATCGTCCTCGCCTGGCTCGATGGTTGGGGCTACCGCAACCTGATCACAACGAGCAAGCCCGTGCTCCAACCCAGCGACTTGCGCGGACTAAAGATCCGCACAATTCCCACTCCGGTTTACCTCGCGGCTTTGCGCATGATGGGAACGAATCCCACCCCGATGGCGTATGGTGAGATCTACACCGCCCTGCAAACGGGAGTGATCGACGGCTTCGAACAGGCCCCCGCAATTGTAGTGGCAGAGAAATTTTATGAGGTCGCGAAACACATGACCAAAACCCGCCACCTTTTCCCGGCACTCGTGATTTGTTATTCCAAGGCACAGTGGGACCGGCTCTCACCCGACGACCAGGCCAAGCTACGCCAGGCCGGGGCGATCGCGCAGGAAAAAGAGCGCGCCCTCGCGCCGGTGCGCGAAGCCGAGGCGCTAAAAACGCTGCAGGAACGCGGGATGACGGTCCACGAGTTCGATACCAGCACCTTCACAGAAGCGGCCATCAAGCTCCAGGATCAACTCGCGAGTGAACGCGGCGCGATGGACTTGCTGCAAAAAATCCGCGCGGCTGCTCGGTAATCATGAAATGGATACTAGGCAGCGCTTCGCTTGACGTCCGGCATCATGACTGACCGGATTGAGACCGCACCGACCGCGCGAATTACGTCGGCCTTGGGCGCGCTGCTGCGTCGCCTCGATCGCGTCATGGAGGTTCTGGTGATCGCGCTTTTTGCGGGTATCGTGCTCGTGGGTGGCCTCCAGGTTTTTTTCCGCTACGTGCTCAACGCCTCGTTGAGTTGGAGCGAAGAACTGCAGCGTTACGGTCTGATCTGGATCGTCTTTCTCGCGCTCGTGATTGGCTACCGGCGCGGCGCGCACATCGGGATGAATCTCGTGCTGCACGCCCTGCCGCGACTCGTGCAGGTGACGGTCGGGTGGCTGGTTGACCTGCTGTGGCTGGGGCTTGGCCTCGCCATGGTGATGTACACCGCGGTGTATCAATCCGGCGCCGGACTCACCTTTTTGAAAAGCGTGAGTCGTCAGAGCAGCGCCGGGTTGGGACTGCGCATGGACATTATCTACGCGTGCATCGTGGTGGGTGGAGTTTATCTCACGTTGGCCGCGGTTTACGCCTTGTTGTGTCGCGCGGTGGGCATTTCGCCCCGGACCGGGCCCGTGGAGGAGCCATGCTGACACCGCTCTTCGTTACGCTGCTGTTGTTGATCTTGATCGGTGTGCCGGTTGTAGTGTCGATTGGTGCCGTGGCGTTGGGTGGCATTCTCTTGATGCCGGAACTCGCGCCGGTGGAGTTTCCGCGGAAGATGTTTGCGGCGGTCGATTCGTTCAGCCTGCTCGCGTTGCCTTATTTTATTTTGGCCGGCGAACTCATGGTGCGCGGCGGAATGAGTCGGCGCCTGGTGGAGTTTGCCGAAACGCTCGTGGGTCATCTCCGCGGCGGGCTGGGCCACGCCACGGTGCTCGCCAACATGATCTTCGCGAACGTCACTGGTTCGTCCGTGGCGGCGACTTCGGCCATCGGCTCCCTGATGGCGCCGGAAATGCGGGCGCGCGGCTACAAGCCGGGCTTCATCGCCGCGCTTGCGGCCACGTCGGGGATCATTGGTGCGATCATCCCGCCCAGCATGGTAATGGTCGTGTACGGCGCGATGGCTGGAGTTTCGATTGGCGGCTTGTTCCTGGGTGGCTTTCTGCCGGGTTTGTTGATCACGGGTCTGTTGATGCTGACGGTGCACTTGCACGGATATCATCCGGCGTTCCCGGAAATCCGGGCGACGAGCGGGAGGTTCAGCGTTCGTCTCATGCTCACGACCCTGCCGCGGGTGTGGGTCGCGGTACTCGCCCCTGTAATCATTCTCGGCGGGATCATGACCGGCATCTTTACAGCGACCGAGGCCGGGGTGGTGGCGTGTTTCTACGCGTTGGTGGTGGCGATGTTCGTGTACCGTTCCGTGACGCTACGCGATCTGCCGCGGATTCTGCTCAACGCCGCCGTCATGACCACCACGGTGCTCGCCATCATCGCCGTGGCCGGTGCGCTGGGCTGGCTGCTCACGTATTTGAATTTTACGGACATCGTCGGTTCGTGGATGCTCGGCATCTCGTCGAAAGGTTGGATCGTGCTGCTCGTGTTACTGCTGACCATGTTGATTCTGACGATGTTCATCGAGTCGCTCGCGGTGCTGATCATTCTGACTCCGCTGATCATCAAGATCGGCACAACGTTCGGCTATGATCCGCTGTACGTGGGAATGTTGGTGATCATGGCCACGCAAATTGGCGCGACGACTCCGCCCGTCGCGGTCTGTCTCTTTGTGGCGACGAGTATCGCGGGCACGACCTACGATCAGACGATCCGGCGCTGCTGGCCGTTTATCGCCGCGCTCATGCTGGCCCTGGTGCTCGTGTTTTTATTTCCCGCGCTCTCGACCTGGATTCCAAACACGTTTCTGAAGTAGCGAAGGGGTGATACAGACCTTCCTGTCTGTACGTTGAGTGGTATTGAAAATGAAAAAACCCAACCGGCAGGAATGCCTGTTTCACCCATTACGGCCGCAACGTCAGATTGATCCGGCGCACGTCCATGACGTACTTGCCGGGCACTTTCAGGGCGCGCAGCGTGAGCGTGCCGCGACCTTTTTCGAGATGCACGGTGCCGAGCGGGAGCGGGCGGAACTCCTTCATATGCGACTCCGCGCTCGGGCGGGTCAGCGTGTCCTGATTAGTATAGAGCGGCGGATCCCAACCGGGCGCGACGGTGCCGGTCAGCGCGGCTTGATTGAAATGCAGCTCGATCAGTGAACCCGCATCGGACACAGGACACGTGTAGTCAATCACCACGTCGTAGGTCCCAGTGGTGTTCACCTCGATGTCCCACGTCATGCGATCGTCCGTCGTCGTCCAGTTTACAAAATAAGAGCTGTTGGGCGCGCTCGCACTGCGTTGTACACCGCCATGCGGGACCCCGTCACGAGCGGGTAACGGTGTCCACGGAAACTCCGCATAACCCACGGAAAACGGTCGGTTGTCGGGCAGCACCATCGGCGCTGATTTGCCTCTGGCTTTTCCTCCCTTGGCGCTGGTCGCCGGGCTTGCCGGCGTACCCAGTACATCCTGCCGCCAGTCGGTCACGGCCTGGCTGAGGCGCGCGGCGATGGCGGGTTCGAGCGTGGTGATGTCCGTGGTCTGACCCGGATCCACGATCAGATCGAAAAGCACCCCGCGGCTGTCGAGGCGATGACGCTGCGAACGCACGCTCACATTGCCGTTTTGGTGCGAGAATATCAGCCGTTCCGGCAGACTCGTGCGCGTGCCGAGCAGGACCGGCGAAAGATCGATGCCATCGAGCGGTTTATCGCCGACGCGCGGAATGCCCGCGAGCGAGGTCAAGGTGGGGAGCAGATCGATGGCTCCGGAGATATCGCGAACGACGGTTGCTGGTTTGATTTTCGCGGGCCAGCGCACGAGCAGCGGTGAACGAACCCCGCCTTCATCGGTGGAGCCTTTCCGGCCTTTCATGCCGCCATTCCAACGCCAGGTGTTTGGACCGTTGTCGGTGAAGTAGATGACAATGGTGTTTTCCCGCAGGCCGAGTTCGTCGAGCTTGCGCAGAACACGACCGACGTTGTCGTCTTGATTCTCCATCATGGCCAACGCACAGCGCGTGTGATCTGCGTCTTCCTGCGCGGGATCCGTGGCCGTCTGCGCCATCGATTTTCCCTTGAAGCGATTCCAGTAGTTTTCCGGCACCGCCCAAGGTGCGTGCGGGGTGGTGAAGGGGATGTAACATAAAAATGGATTCGCGCGGTTCTTCTCGATGAAAGCGAGGGACTGGTCGGTGCAGAGGTCGACGATGTACCCGTTGCCCTGAATCATCTTCCCATTGTGCTCGAGCGGCGGATCGAAGAACTCACCCCAGTGTCCTGCGGTGTGCCCATAATACTCGTCGAAGCCGCGGGCCATCGGATGATACGGCCACTGGCTGCCGTTGTGCCATTTGCCAAACGCGCCCGTCGCATAGCCGCGCGCCTTGAAAGCATCCGCGATCGTTTTCTCATCGGTGTTCAACCGTTCCAGGCCGGTGGATACGCCGCGCACACCACCGCGCGGATGGTAGCGGCCGGTGAGAAATTCCGCGCGGGTCGGAGCGCACACGGAGGAAACATAGAAGCGGTCGAACTGCGCCCCATCGCGACCGATCGAATCGATGTGCGGCGTGCGCACACTCGAATTGCCATTGATCCCGTAGTCGCCCCAGCCCGCGTCGTCAGCGAGGAAGATAACCACGTTTGGCGGCGTCGCACGTGAGGCCGCCGCGGATACGCGGTGCGGCCCGGTGAGAAGGGCGAGCGCGACGATGGCGAAAAGCGGCGGGGAGAGGAAGGTAAGGGGGCTTAGAATCTTCATAGCAGGGGAGGAACGGTGCGCGCAGCTCGAACGAGTCACGCCGCAAGTAGCAGCGCTCTCTCGTTGAAAAACTCCTCCTCGCAAATGGCCAGCCTAACCCGCCAACTCGCCCGATATCAGTCTGGCCTTCATCCGCCGCCCGGGCCCGGTCGGCCAGCGATAATCGCGGCGATCTCGATCGCAAACAGACTCGCAAAGAGCACCAGCGAGAGGACCAGCAACGCGTTGATCCAAGCCTTGTTTTTTAGCCCGCCGACCCATTCAGCCCGGTTGTTCATCACCAGGAGCACACTCGCGAGAAACGGCATGAAGAACGCACCGGCAATGGCGTAAAGGACCACGAGGGTGAGCGGACGCTGGAAAGAGTGCAGCACGAGCGGCGGCAGGGCCAGAAATAGCAGGAAACCGCGATAGGCGCGGGTGTGCGTCAGCGTGATTGGGGGTGGCGGGGTTCGCGGATCCAGCCGGCGGCGAATTTGCGCCACTGTATCCGAAAATAAATACGGCACGCCCTGCCAGACGCCCAACAGCGACGTGAAGACTGCGCACCAGAAGCCGATGAGGAAGCTCATCCGGCCCGCCGGCCCGAGAAGTTCGCCCAGCCGCTCGGAAAGGGCGAGCACGAGCGCATGCCCGGAGGCGTCGACGGGCTTCGCCTCCGCGGCGATCACGATCATGGCGAGTCCAAAGAGTCCGGTTAGAAAATACGCGACCCCGAGGTCGAGTTGGGACCGTCGATGCGCCGCCGCTCCACTCCAGTTGCGTTCGCGAATCCAGTAGCCGTAACACAGGAGCGTCACACTTCCACCGACGCCGCCCATCACGCCCAACAGAAATCGCGCGGAGCCTTCCGGCGCAGTTGGAATGACCAGTCCCCGGAGAAACGCCCACGGATCCGGTCCGAGCGGAAGGGCGCAGGCGATGACGATGACGAACATCGATCCCATCAGCCAGTGCATGATGGTTTCAAACATCCGATAGCGTCCGGACCATACAATCGCCAAACCGGCGATCTCGTGGACTGCGGCCCAGCCTGGGGTTGGCAGCACGGGCCAGAGCGCGCGGGCCGCGACCCCGCAAGCGGCGGCGAGCGCCGCCGCCACGAGGAAACCCCAGAGCACGAGATAACCGAGAAAGTACCACCCGACGACCCGCGGCAGCCGCTGGGTCCAGCCGGCGATCAGCGTGGTGCCGGTGGCATATTGCCACCGCGCGATGCCGTCATTGAGCACCCATTTGAGCAGCGCGCCCACCGCCACAATCCAAAGCACCGCGAGTCCGTAGCGCTGGCCAGCCACGCTCGCCGCGATCAAGTCACCCGCGCCCACCCCCGTGGCTGCGACCACGAAGCCGGGGCCAAACGAATCGCGCCACGTGGAGCCGGCTGGTGGGGTGCTGGAGTTTTCGTTAGTCAAACCGGGGAGAGCACAACACCTGCACGTTGCCGGCTGGGGTGCGAGGACCATCCAATCGCCACCCGCGCGACCGTCAATGTCGGGGATCCGTCCAGCCTCGCGAGAGCGGGTCCGCTCTCGATTCTCGTTCACCCCGACGTCCGCTTAGTGCGTCATTAGATAAAAGAGTATATTGACGCCGAGCGGATAAGCGCGGGCTTCGGAGAACACTGCGAAAAAGTCCGCGTGTTCCCCTTCGCGTTCCCGGTTTGGCCGGATGGGATGGGTCGTCGATTACCCGGACGCGGACCTGAACCTCTTGTACCGGCTACAGCAGCTGACTTAGGCGAAAGCGGATCCCGATGCCCGCTTTTCAGCTCACGAGCCCGGATCTGGCTCATCATCCGTTCATCTTCATGGAGCATATTGAGCGCCTCGCGCTGCGACCAACGGAGGTTACCGCGCTTCGTCAGTATCTGCTCAGTGGCGGCGCGTTGCTGGTGACAGATTTTTGGGGCGCGATGGCCTGGAAAAATTTTCAGACGGAGATGCAAAAAGTCCTGCCCGGCCGGACGTGAACCGAGTTGTCGATAAACCACCCGATCTTTCGCTGCGTTTACGACCTGCGTGGGCCGATGAGCAGCCTGCGCGTGCCCTCGATGCAACGCTGGAACACAGCCTATAATCCGGACGACCCGAACTCCAATCCTCCCGTGCGAGCGCAGAGGTGGAGTCGGCTTCCTGTCTGCTGCTTTTCGACCTCACAGGCAGAAATGCCTTACCTCAACCACGCAGCGAGCGGGCCGCCACGCCTGACCGTCCAAATCGTCGCGCAACTCGAGGTCGAAGCTTCGAAACCAATGCGGAGAACTGCGGTCAAACGCTTACCGGTACGTTACATAATCCGTCGTGTTAACCCTCCCCCGAATGATCATGAAAGCTTCCCTTTTGAAAAGCTGTCTCTGGCTCGCCGTGGCTCCCGCTCTCCTGTGGGCCCAACCGGCTGCCGCCCCCT
Organism: uncultured Opitutus sp.; assembly: GCA_964450575.1. Taxonomy (GTDB): domain Bacteria; phylum Verrucomicrobiota; class Verrucomicrobiia; order Opitutales; family Opitutaceae; genus ER46. The sequence goes on along the minus strand of CAYVDZ010000081.1, from coordinate 805 downwards.
CAACCTCGCAGGAGCCACGTTCCATTGCCGGCGTGCGTGAGGTGACGTTTGGCGGCAGCGGCGGCAGCAATCGAAGTCTCAGTGATTCGTTCGGTGGTTTCGCCGCCAGCTATGGGATGTATTTCAATAACGAGTGGCAGGGTGTCCTTCGCCAGTCCCTTAATTACCATAACCCCGCCGGCGCGGGGACAACCTGGGGCGGGTCCACCCGGCTGGCCGCTGACTATCATTTCACTAATTTAGGCCTGACGATGCCCTTCGTCGGTGCCAGCTTCGGCCGCATTTACGGGAGTTCCCTGCGCGATACGTGGAGCGCAGGTTTGGAAGCCGGCGTGAAATACTATCTACAGCGAAAATTCTTCGTCTTCGGCATGGCAGAGTACAACTGGCTCTTTGAGCGGGCCCGGAGGGTCGATAACAACTTCGGCAGCGGGCAATTCATCTTCACGACCGGTTTGGGCTTTAATTTCTGAGCGGACGATCAGGCCGTTGCAGGGGAGCTACTCGGCACCTTCGGGCTTACCTCAGCGACTCCCGGGAAACGTAGCGCGGGGCGTTCCGGCAGCACGCACCTGAAGCCCGTGCCCGCGAGATGGTCGAGCAGCGCGGAGAGCAACGCGATCCGTTGCGCGCCATGACGATTGGATTCGTGCACCAATAAGATCGCGCCGGGCCGAAGGTTCTTCTTCAGCCGGTTGAGCGGGGCGGCGATCGTCTTGCTTCCGTGCTCCCGGGCCCGCGCCGTCCAGCCCACGAGGATCATTTGGCGGTCGGCCAGAACGCGACGGAGAAAGAAGGTCTTGAT
>CAYVDZ010000080.1:0-12296 GCA_964450575.1 uncultured Opitutus sp. | reverse complement strand
CGGACGTCGACACCACGTCGCTGACGCTCTCCTGGGAGGAGAGCACGGCGCACGACTTCGAAACCTACGGTCTCTACCGCGACAAGATCGCCACCGTCACGACCGGTTCGTCGTTGGTCGTCAAGCTGGACGATGCTTCGTTCACCTCATTCCGCGATACCAAGCTCGAGATCGGCGCCCAGTACTACTACCGGGTGTTCGTCTTCGACGACGCCGAGGAACACGCAGGCAGCAACACGATCACAGTCACCACCGCAGACACAACCGGCGGAGGTACGCCATGAGTGAGTTGATCATGCAGGACAGAACGATCGAGAAGGGCGCGCCCGTCAATGGGCGTCGCCGAATCGACGGAAGTTCGCCCGAGCGGAGCGCGCACGGGCGCGAGGGTTCTGGGGCGCACGATTTCGCATTTAGTTCGTGGAAGGATCTCCCGCTTCTTTCCCCGATCAAGGAGCCCGCGAACCTCACGGCGGAATTCGAGGTGCCTGCGCTCGAGCGGGTGGTTGCCGCAGTCGGCGTGATTTCCCTCGCCCCGGTGTTCCTGGCCGTGGCCGTTGCGATCAAGATCGCCTCGCCCCGTGGGCCGGTCCTCTACCGCCAGCTCCGCGTCGGCGTCGATCGGCGTCGGAGTACGGAGCCGCCGAGCCAGCCTGCTGAGAGCGGCGATCGCCGGATGGAGCCCGGCTGCGGGCGAGAATTCTTGATCTACAAGTTCCGGACAATGGTCCCGGACGCGGAGCGGTTCAGTGGTCCGACCTGGGCGAGCAAGCACGACTCGCGCATCTTCCCGCTCGGCAGGCTGCTTCGTCTCACCCGCATGGACGAGCTGCCCCAGCTGTTCAACGTGATCGGGGGCCAGATGCGCCTCATCGGACCGAGGCCGGAGCGGCCCCATTTCGTGCAGCAACTGGCGCAGAAGATTCCGGAGTACGCCCGCAGGCAACGCGTCCCGCCGGGGATCACCGGGCTGGCCCAGGTGGAGCGTGAGTACGACGCGTCGGTCGACGACGTCCGCACCAAGGTGAAGTACGACCTGTTCTACGTGGACCATCGGAGCCGGCTGCTGGACGCGAAGATTCTGCTCAAGACAGTCGACGTGGTGATTCGCGGGAAGGGAGCGCGTTGAAGGCGATGGCCGAAAGACCGGTGAGCATGCCGGTGGCATCCGATCCGCGCAGAACGCCAACCGACCCGCAGGTCGCGCCGCTCGGCCGATCCGGTTTCGCCGGCGGCCGAGGCGACAGGCCGGCCACCGTCTGCCACCTGATCGCGAGCGGCTTCGCCGGGGGGCCGGAAAAGCAAATCGTGGAGCTGAGCACGCGTCTGGTCGCGCGTGGCCACCGCGTGGCGGTCGCGTCTTTTCGCGAGAACCGGCCTTCCGTTGAAGTAACCGATCGCGCGCAGACGGTCGGGCTCCCGACGTTCCTGATCGACACGAGGTCTCCGTTCAGTCCGGCTGCCGTCCGACAGCTGCGGAAATTCCTCGACACCTTCGGCGTCGACCTTCTGGTGACGCACGGATACAAGCCCAACCTGATCGGCTACCTCGCCGCTCGCGGATCCTCCGTCGTCCAGGCGCCGCTGGTCCGGGGTTATACAGGCGAGGATTGGAAGGTCAGGCTCTACGAGGGGATCGACAAGCGGATGCTTCGCAAGTTCGCGCACGTGCTTTGTGTCTCCGGTGGGACGCGAGAGACCCTCGTCCGCATCGGAGTCGATCGGGAGAGGATTCAGGTACTGCACAATGCTGTTGATAGCGAGCAGCGATTCGAACCGGTCGATCTGCGAGCGGAGTTCGGCCTGCCGCCTGATTCCCAGGTCATCGTCGCCGCCGGTCGACTCAGCCCCGAAAAGGGACACCGGCTTCTGGTGCAAGCGATGCGGATTCTGGCAAGAAGTCGCGCCGATGCCTTCGCGTTGATTCTGGGATCCGGACGTGAGGAGCAGGCTCTTCGTGTGCAGATCCGGGAGAGTGGCCTCGAAGGTCGCGTCATTCTCGGCGGCTTCCGGACCGACGTGATGCGATGCCTCGCCGCAGCGGACGTGATCGTGAATCCGTCGCTCACCGAGGGGCTGCCCAACGTCGTGCTCGAGGCCATGTCGGTCGGCGCGCCGGTGGTTGCCACCGACGTGGGCGGGGTCTCGGAGCTGGTGATCCCGGGCGAGACGGGGTGGCTCGTGGAGGCGGGAGACCTTGCCGCTATTCCGGACAAGCTGGCCGCTTCTCTCCTGGAGGCCTTGTCGAATCCTCAGCTCGCTCAGGCGCGAGCCGATCGGGCGCTGGAGCGGATCCGGAGCCGGTTTTCATTCTCGGTGCAGACGGATCGCTTCCAGGAGTTCTGTCGGGGGATGGTGGGCAGCGGACTGGGTGCGGTGTCGGCGTGAGAGTGGGGATCGTTGCGTGGGGAGCGTCGAGCCTCGGGCGAGGAGAGCACATGGGGCTGCCGGTCGTTCTCATCCCTGTCTTCGTCGCCATCGTGCTTGCGCTCACGCCGTTCGTGGCCCGCGGGCAGGCCGGCGATCAGCGAACTCCGCTAGAGCAGCCCTACCAGATTGGTCCAGAGGACGTCCTGCAGGTTCAGGTTTGGGGGAGGCCGGAGTTGACCGGACCCGCGGAAGTCGGGGTCAACGGAGATCTGCAACTGCCCGTCGTCGGTAGGATCACGGCCCAGGGCAAGACCCCCGAAGATCTGAGCTCCGATCTAAGCGTCAAGTATCGTCTATTCGACTCGGGCATCTCCGAAGTCATCGTGACAATACTTCAGTACAACTCGAAACGAATCTCGGTGGTTGGAGAAGTGCGCAGCCCCGGGAAATACGGTTTCCGCGAGATCCCGGACCTGTGGGCCGTCCTGCTCGCCGCAGGAGGCGCGACGCCTCAGGCGGACTTGTCGAAGGTGCAGGTGGTTCACAAAGACCCGCGCCCGGGGGAAGTCCGTAGTGAAACGGTCGACATCTCCCACGGAATCGACAAGACAGCGGTCAACACCCTTCCCGTCCTCCGAACGCAAGATACCGTTCTCATTCCTTCGTTGGGAGTGGATGGAGCAAAGGGAGACAAGATATACGTGCTTGGGGCGGTTCGTGCCCCGGGGAGTTACGGGCTTTCCGGTTCGGATACGGTAATCAAGGCGATTGCCGCCTCGGGAGGTGCTCTGCCGAACGCAAATCTGAAGGAAGTCCGGCTGACCCGGCCCACCCCTGGCGGCGCGATTAGCTATCAGTTGAATGTGTATGGCTACCTCTACGGAGCACAACCGCAAGCGGACCTCTCGCTCAAGAGCGGGGACACCCTGACGATTCCAGAGGGGAAGTCGCTATTTGGCCGCGCCTTCGACTCGATCCCTCGGATCCTGCCCGTGGTCACGGTTGCGATAAGCATCGTTGCACTCAATCGATAGCGCGTAGAGGCCCACGATGAACACCAGCCTTGATCAGACCATCGACTTCAAACACTACTGGCGAGTCGTCAAGCGCTGGAGGGGGATCATCCTTCTCTGTGCGGTGGTCTGCGTCTGCGCCACCTTGGTTGGCCTCGAGTTCGTTCCCGAGGAGTACGAGTCCAAGGTGACGATGCTCATCGCCGACCGTCAGCCACTCTCGAGCGGGCTCGAGGCTGTGATGGGAGGAATGCGGCAACCGCAGAAGTCGTACGGCATCGATGAAGAACGCATGGCCAGAATGGTCGGGAGGATCCGGAGTCGTCCCTTCCTCGAACGCGTGATCCGGATGGTGGAGATGGACAAAGACCCCAGAATTCGCGAAGTGGCGCAAGCGAAACTGCGCAACAAGCCCGGGGTCAGCGTGGATGAAATGACCATTCGAATCCTGGTCGAGGGCTTGCAATCGCGGATCCGCTTCGGATCGTCGGGGAAAGGCGTGTATCAGGTCACGGTGGCCGACTACGCCCCCGAAAACGCGCAAACTCTCGCACGCTGGATCAGTGAGCTTTTCGTGGACACATCGGTTCAGAGTTCGCTCGACTATCTGAGAGCGACGCACGACTTTGGGTCGGAGCAGAGGAAGATCTACCAAGAGCAGCTGCATCGCTCGGAAACGGCGCTGGCCGGGTACCAGGAGAACACGATCGAGAGACGTCTTTCGCGAACAATCGTGAACGACGAGAACGTAGCGCTCGCCAGGGCGATGTATCAGCAGATCTCGGACCAGACGCTCGCGGTTCGTGTCGGTGCGAACCCTCTCCTGGATGAAGCGGGCGGGTCTGGTATCGGGGAGAATCGGGCGCAGCTTCTGGCGGCTCCGGTATTCAAGCGCCAAGTCGAAGGACTGGTTGCGGCGCTCGAGGATGAACTCATGAAGCGCCTCGCTTCCACAGGGAGCGAAGGTTGGCCCCCTCAGGGAGAGTTCGGCGTTCGTCGGCGTGAGCTGTTTCGACAGGTTGAGGCGCGCATCGCCGAAGACCTCGCCGCTGCGACCCCCGAGGCGCGGACTGCCGCCGCGGCGGCTGCCTTTGTGCAGATTGACCTCGAGTCCAACGCCGGCGCGGCCCAGTTTCTGCGGTTGGCCATGGACGATTTCCAACACCAAGTCCAATCCGAGCCAGGGAAGCAGATCGAGTCCGGTCGGCTCGAGGCCGAGGTCGAAACAAATCGGAAGCTTCTGCAGTCTTTCGATGCCCAGCTTGTCGCGAGCGATGTGAGCCAGGCGATGGAGATGACCAAGCTGGGTCTTCAAATCGAGATTCTCGATCCCGCCCAGACTCCCCTCGCACCGGTCCGCCCGGATCGAACGAAGATCCTCTTGAGCGCCCTTTTCCTTGGGCCCCTGCTCGGTCTGGCCCTCTCGTTCCTGGGCGAGACAATGGACTCGACTCTCAGATCGCGCGACGAGTTCGCCCGAGTTTTCCCCGAGCCCATTCTGGGGGCAACACCTCTGTTGAGCAAAGTCCCCACTCGGCGCGGGCGGGTCCGGCGATACTGGATTCCCGCCACGGCGTCAGCACTCATCGTGCTGACCGTGGTCTTTTTCATCTCGCGCGATTCGCTCGTGGACAAGCTGGACAAGCGCGTTCGCGTACTTAAAATGGTGAACCCAAACTGATGTCAAACCGATGAAGACGCTCGACCGGCTCAAGCAAGACTGGGGCATGGCCACGGAGATACACAAGCTCGAGGCGCGACTGTGGCGGATCGCTCAACGGGATGGGATCAAGGTCATCCTGGTGACGAGTGCGGTCCGGGGCGAGGGAAAGAGTACGACGGTCGCATTTCTCGCGACAGCGCTTGCGATGTCCCCCGAACGCAGAATCCTCGCCGTCGATCTAGACCTCAGAGATCCTCAGCTCGCTACGCACTTTGCCGTGAGCTATTCGCGGGGAATCGACGACCTCCTCGCCGGACGAAGTTCAATCGAGGAGGCTACTATCCGGACCAAGCTGCCGGGCTTGGACCTCATCTCCGCCGTACCAGGGGTCGACGACCCCGCCGTGCTACTGAGGACGACGCAGCTTCATGAGCTGCTGCGTACCGTGCGCGCGCGGTACGACCTGATCATCGTCGATTCGCCGGCTCTCATTCCTGTCGCCGACACATCGGTCTTGATTCCCCTGTCCGACGCCGTGCTGTTTGTGGGGATGGCGGGCAAGACGACGAAGCTCCAGCTGAGTCAGGCTCGAGCGCAATGCCTGGGTCTAGGAGCGAATCTCCTCGGGTTGGTGATCAGCAATCTCCGAGAGCACGAGTCGGAGTACGGATACGTCGGCAGCTACTACCCCGCCGGGAATGACCGCGGGGCTGGAGCAGGCGAAGACAGTGGAATCCGGGACAGTGATTGAGAGGAACTGCTCGGTTTCGGTCGTCCTCCCGGTGCTCAACGAGGAGAGGGACATAGGACGACTCTTGGGCGAATTGCTCACGCAACGCTCCCCGCGGGGCGGGTTCGAGGTCCTGGTTGCCGACGGAGGATCAACCGACGCCACGCGAGCGATCGTCTCCGAATTCGCCCGTCAATCATCCGCGATCAAGCTAGTGGAGAACCCAGGGCGGCTGAGCAGTGCGGGGAGGAATGCCGGAGCGAATGTCGCCAGTGGAACCTACGTTGTCTTCCTCGACGGTCACTGCGAACTTCCGCGCGACGACTACTTGGTTCGAGTTTACGAGCTATTCGAATCCACGAAAGCCGACTGCCTCTGCCGACCCCAGCCGCTTGACCGGATGGGAGACGGGGCGTGGGCCAAAGCGATCTCGGCAGCGCGTCATTCGTGGCTCGGTCACAATCCGCGTTCCGACATTTATGGCGGCGAGCCTGGCCCTGCGGATCCGAGCTCAGCCGGGGCCGCCTATCGAAGCACGTGCGTCCGAACTCTAGGCGGATATGACGAGCGCTTCGACGCTTGTGAGGACGTGGAATTCAACTACCGGATCGCGGCTGCAGGGTACCAATCCTATCGGCACCCAGACCTGACCGTTCACTATCGCCCGCGCTCGAGTCTTCGATCGCTGTTCCTCCAGATGATCCGATACGGACGCGGGAGAGCTCGTCTGGCGGCGCGCCATCCCGGGGCGATATCCTGGCCGCTGGCCGGCGCCACGGGGTTCATCGCCCTGGGTGTGGTCGTGATGGTGACGCGCGGCGTTTCCACAGGTCTGCTCTGGTACGGGATTCCGACTGCGATCTGGAACCTGGTGGCGGCAGTGGAAGCGATCCGGCTTGCTGGGCGGACCGGAAACGCCGCGCGGATCTTCGTAGCCCTTTGCGTGATCCCTGTCGGGCTTCTGTGCGGCTTTGGCAGAGGCATTCTGGATTTTCCGCGCTTCCGGGTGGCTCCGCCGTCGCAAGGCGTCTCCTAACGCAGAGTATCGATCGAGCCCACGGCGGCTCTGCCTAAAATCCTGCATCGAGGTATCTAATGAACTCGCCACGAGTGATCCTGATTGAGTTCAACGAGCTTTGTCCAACCCTGCTCGATCGCTTCATGGCGGAGGGATCGCTTCCGAATTTCAAGACCCTCTATGAATCTTCCTCGGTGTTCGTCACAGATGCGGGCGAGGATCCACCAAACCTCGAGCCCTGGATCCAGTGGGTCACTGTCCACTCTGGCATGAGCTTTGCGGAGCACAGCGTCTATCACCTGGGGAATGGGAGGCACCTGCCCCACAAGTGCATCGGGGAGGAGATATCAGACGCGGGTTTGTCGGTCGGCATCTTCGGAAGCATGAACGTGAACTACTCGAAGCTGAACGGCTACGTCATTCCTGATCCCTGGGACAAGCTGGGACAGCCGCATCCGGAAGCGCTGATCCCCTTTCATCGATACGTAGCCCGCCAAGTGCAGGAGTCGTCCGCTGAATCGGCAATGCTGCGGGGCGACATCGTTGGGTTTGGCCGCTTTTTGATCGGAAACGGGCTCACTGGACGCTCCCTTGCGGCCGCACTCAAGCAGCTATCGAGTGAGCGCTTGGATCCCGGCATTCGCTGGCGCAGAGCCGCTCTGCTGGATCAGTTGCAGTACGACGTGTTCCGGAAATTGAACCTGGAATACGGTCCATCATTCGCGACGTTCTTTTCGAACAGCACAGCTCATTTCCAGCATTACTACTGGAGGCACATGGATCCTGGATTGTTCTCGACGGGAGTTCCCGAGTCGGACCATGAGTCGCTCAGGGGCGCGATCGAGTTTGGCTATCGTTCAATGGACGAGCTGATCGGTCGCTTCTTACGTGACTACCCGGATTCGCTTCTCATGCTTTGCACCGCGTTGAGTCAGCAGCCGTGGTCGGACACGACCAAAGTGACATTTCGCCCTCGAGAGTTCGGCGCTTTCCTCAACTTCGCCGGTCTCTCCCCAAAAGTGCGGGCCAGACCCGTCATGGCAGAGCAATTCCACCTCGATTGTCCAGATCTCGAAACGGCCGTCCAAGCTGAACACGCTCTGAAGGCGCTACGAGTAGGAAGTAACCCCATTATCCACGTTCGGAGAAATGCGCTTGGCGTGTTTGCTGGTTGCCGGGTGACGGACAACTCGTTCATGTCCGCTACCGTTCTGAATAGCAAGAACGACTCTCTGGCCTTCAATCGGTTGTTCCACCAAGTTCACTCAATGCGCAGTGGCCGCCACCACAGAAATGGCGCGCTCTGGATCCGCAACCGACGTCATCGCGTGGCGACCCAACAAGTCGATCTGATCGACATCGCCCCGACCATTCTGGCCAAGTTCGGGGTCCAAGTCCCAGAACGCATGCACGGCAAACCCCTGGCTATCTGACCAGTAAAGCGTTTCTCTCGATCGATCCATCGAAGTCTGCGGGTCCGACGGAAACGCCGCCCCACCATTAGAAGAGCACCGGGAAGGAAGAATGAAAGCGGATCCTATCGCGGTCAACCTGGCTCCGTCCGGGAGACGGCATGAGGCTCGCGATAGGAGGGTGGGCATCCTTGCTCTGAGTGTGTTGGTGGGCGCCCTCGGTGGAGGTGCGCTCGTGCGCCTGCCACCTCTGCTCGTTGTCGGGGCCGTGGCGGGTCTCGGGGCAGCGACGATCGTAATGCTCAGACCGTTCGTTGGCATGGTTTTTTACCTGATCATCTTTATTGTGCGGCCGCAGGAGCTGTATCCAGTACTCGAGGTGCTCCGCCTCGAGCGAGTCATCGGTACTCTCACTCTGGTAGCCCTGGTCATGAAGAACATCCGGGAAGCACACACGCTGGTGCTCGACACCTCCGCGGAGACGAAGTGGCTGTTCGGCTTTGTCGCCGCATCGGTGCTATCGATACCAATGTCCTACTGGCCGAGTCATGCCTTGGAACTCTGGTTTGAGCTCCTGAAGATTGTCGGCCTCTACGTAATGACGGTGCAACTGATCGATTCCAAGTCGAAGCTTCGTCTCGTTATAACGGTGTACTGCGCACTGATTCTCTACATCGCCGGGTCGTCTCTGCAGAGATACTACTCGGGTGCATTCAAGTTTAGGATGGGGATCGAACGGGCGGTTGGGGCAACTACCGAGTCGAATGACCCGAACCATCTGGGGGCGACGCTAGCGTGCACGTTTCCCCTCTTCTTGCTCATTGCGTTGCGCGATGACCGGCCCTGGCGACGTGTCTTGGCGTTGGCGGGAGCAGGGGTCGGGGTATGGACCATGGCGTTGACCGGCTCTCGCTCTGCACTCGTCGGCTTTGTCGTCGCCCTGGGCTATCTCTGTTGGACGTCCCGACGGAGATGGGTCTTCGCCGCACTGGCTGTCGGTGCTCTGGTCGGCGGATATTCAGTGTTGCCCGAGCAGTACAGGCAGCGGTATGACAGCAGTCAGGAGCTCGACGATTCCTCGCAGTCGCGGATTGCTGTCTGGAAGACGGGGTTGTCGATGTTTGCGGACCGGCCGATCGCTGGGGTCGGATTGGGGTGCTTCAGCAGCGCCAACGCGGCATACACCGGCTCCTGGCTTCAACCTCACAGCCTCTATGTCCAGGCGCTTGCGGAGATCGGGTTGGTCGGATCCATCCCGTTCTTCGCGTTTCTATTCCAGTTCATGCGTCGCACGCGGGCCGGAAGGAAGAAGTTGGGAGAAGATCCTACCTGGAGCTTCGAGCGGACCGCACTTGACGGGATACTTGGGGGGGGCTTGGTGCTTCTAGCCGCGGGCATATTTGGACATAGCATGTTGAGAAGGACGTGGTATTTCTATGCAGCTATAAGCGTCGTAGTGTGGCGACTCCATCATGAGGAGATGTCCCGTCGTTTGCTGGTTTCTCCACCGGGTAACGAATCGAACGTGTGAGACTCTGGACAACGTGATCGACAACCACGTCACAGTCAGCGTCGTGATTCCGACCTACAACAGCGCGCGGTTCCTGGCCAGCGCGATTGAGTCCGTGCTGGGTCAAAGCGAGAGGCCCGATGAGATCATTGTAGTTGACGATGGATCCACGGACGGCACTTCGGACGTACTCGGGCGGTACGGTGCTCGGATCGCGGTGGTTACTCATCCACGCAATCGAGGCCTGCCATCTGCGAGGAACAGTGGCATTCGAGTGGCGGCCGGTAGCGTGATCGGATTCCTCGACGCGGACGACGTTTGGGAGCCGAGCATGGTCGAGAAGCAGAAACGAGCTTTCGTGACCCACGAAACGCTTGGCCTGTGCTTCACGAGCCTCTGGGACTGTGATGCAGGGCTGATGCCGCTACGGGGCCCCCGGAAGTTTCGGCGACGCGTGTGTGAGGCGGTGTTCAGCGAACTGTACATGCGAGCGTTTCCTATGCCGCCCAGCACCGTGTTTGCTCGCAGAGCGGTCCTGGAGAGAGTAGGAATGTTTGACGAAAGCATGCTCAAGAAGCAGGACCTCGAGTGCTGGCTGAGGGTCGCGATGGCGTACCCGGTGTCGTGTATTCCTGAGCCACTGTGCCGCCGGCGCGTCCACGCAGCGTCCCTCACGTCCGAGGGGCCGAGGGAGGTAGCGACGTTCTACGAAAGCCGCGTGTTCGAGCTATGCGGGGAAGCAGCGGGGCGACTGGGGATCCCGCTACCCATGCCAGTCGCCGAGCGGCAGATCTTGTCGCTCCGGCGTCGATGGCTGGAGCATGCTGCCTATGGCGATAGGACCGCTGCCGCGGTGTACCGTGCGGCCCTCGCGGAGCTACGGCCAGTGTCGACGCGCGAGCGGTGTTGGGCTGCGGCTCTGTCTCTACAGGCCAAGTGGCGCCGAACCATTGGCCGCCTATACTTCAAGCGACAGTCGGATTTTCCGACATCTTCGAGCGAGAAGTGATTTGGCATGATCCGTATCGCGTACGTAATCGACTCCATCGCCACCCCGAGTGCGGGCACAGAGAAGCAATTGCTCATGCTTCTGCATGGTCTGGATAGGGCGGAGTTTGAACCTACGCTCATCTGCCTGCGGCGTTCGGAGTGGCTTAGCCGGCAGTCTTTTCCTTTCGAAGTGCACATTCTCAACGTCGGCGCGATTCTTAGGCCGTCGCTCCTCGGCGCCATTGCCCGCTTCAGAGCTTTACACGCAGACAAGCGGTTTGATATTGTGCAAACGCTGTTTGTCGACGCGAATATCGTTGGAACCGTCGCTGCCCACTATGCTGGAGTAAAGACGATCATCTCGAGCCGTCGCAATGTTGGCTACTGGCACACGCGGGTGCATACGACGTTGCTTCGCGCCCTGCGCTCATGGACGACGCACTATCTCGCGAATTCACGGGCCGCGGTTGAGGTGGCTCGCCGCAGCGAGGGAGTGTCGCCAGACAGCATCACGGTCATCTACAACGGGCTTGTGCTGTCGTCGTTCCAGGGGATCGACACGTCCCTTCGCTCGCGGGAAAGGACCGCTTGGGGCATCGCGGAGGACGAGATCCTCATTGGCGCTGTGGCCAATCTGCGACCGGTGAAGAACATCTCTTCGCTCATCAACGCTGCGGCCGCGCTCGAGAGCAGCTACCCGAGAACGAGATTTGTGGTGGTGGGGGAAGGCCCTGACCGGGGAGGGCTTCAGGCGCTCATCAACGCCGCCGGTCTCATGGATCGATTTCTCTTGGTTGGGACTCGTTCGAACATCGTGCCCTGCCTGGCTGCCTTCGACATTGCAGTGCAGTGTTCGTTGTCCGAGAGTTGTTCAGGGTCCCTGATCGAGTACATGGCCGCGGGGCTTCCGATTGCCGCGTCCAACGTCGGGGGCAACCCGGAAGCGATCACGTCCGGCGAGACGGGTTTGCTCTACGATTCCGACGAGGGGACGAGTCTCGCGGCTTGTCTCCGGCAGTTGCTCGATGACCCTGCGAATGCCCGTAAGATGGGCAGGGCCGCTCGCCAGGCTGCGATAGAACATTATAGCCGCGAGGCGTGTCTCGAGAAGCACGAGCGGTTTTACCAGCGCATTGTCCATAGAATGGAACGGGAGTGAGAAGGGCCTTCGAGGCCGTCGGGCTGGCGGTGTATTATCTTGGCGTGCTCCCGAGCGGCCTGCTGGCGCGGCTGGCAGATAAAGTGTTCGGAAGCGCGTAGGCCTTTGACTTCTTCGCCCAAGTCCACGCTTTCAGCCCGGGCCTGTCCGGCAAGTTCGTGCGAACGTGCTACTACAACCAAACGCTTGATCATGCTGAGCTCAACGCCGCGTTCGCTTTCGGTGGTCTGGGACCGCAACTGGTTTTGGCCTCTGTACAAGCGACTGGAGAAGGAACCGTTTTCGTTTGAGCTCCGCGGCGACGGCGCGCGCGTCGAGATCGAACGCGCGCAGCTCGCAATGTTGCTGGAGGGGATCGAGTGGAAGAGCGCGAGACAGTCCTCGCGCTTCGCGAGCACTCTTGCTATACAACGAAGCGATGCGACGCGCCA
>CAYVDZ010000079.1:0-12306 GCA_964450575.1 uncultured Opitutus sp. | reverse complement strand
CGATGTGGTGGTGCTGGGTTATGGAGCCAATGAATCGTTTGCTGGATCGGCCGGCTTGGCAGAGTTCCGGGTACACTATGATTTGTATTTGCGCGAGATTGCCCGGATTCATCCCGGCGCGCGACTCGTGCTGCTCTCGCCGATCGGCGTTGAAGCGCGTTCGTCTCCTGCGGGCGTTAATGCGGAAGAGCGTAATCGCGATCTGCTCTCCTATTCGCGGGTGATGGCAGAACTCGCCCAAACGCATCGGGCGGAATTCGTGGATTTGTTTGCGGCCAGCATGCAGGCTTACTCCCGGAGTGGGGAGCCCCTGACAACGCTGGGCATAGATCTGAATGGTGCGGGCGCCCGTGAGATCGGCCGAATCGCCGCGCGGGCTTTGGTGGGTCAGGAGGGGCTTGCTGTGGTGGAACCACCGCGGCTCGCGGAGGTGGCCAGGGCCGCCGCACAGAAGCATGCCTATAATGCTGATCTGGTGCGGCCGAAAAACGGCGCTTTATATTACGGGGTCAGAAAACGGCCGGAGGAGAACGCCCTTGAACTTCCGCGTTATCACCGGTTGCTCGAACTAGCCGAGGCCATCGTGCATGACCTCGCCGCCAAGCCGCTGGCGCGTCTGGCGGATTATCCGGCGCCGTCGTTGCCTCCGCTCGAGCCGGGGAAGAGCGTCACGTATCGGTTTCCCGGCGGCACAATCAAGTCGCCGGCGGAACTCGAGCAGGACCTCGTCGTGGCGGACGGTTATGCGGTGAATCTCTTCACTTCGGAAGAGCAGTTTCCCGAACTGCGCAGTCCGGTGCAGATCAGTTTCGATGCGCGCGGGCGGCTCTGGGTGGTCACCATGCCGTCGTTCCCCCATACCATTCCAGGGGAGCAACCGCGGGATAAAATTTTGATCCTCGAGGACACCGACCGTGATGGTCGGGCGGATACCTGCACCACCTTTGCCGACGGCTTTGATGCCTTGGACGGCGTCGCGTTTCACGAGCGCGGCGTGATTGTGTCGGCGCAACCGCGACTACTCATTCTGAAAGACACGAACGGCGACAGTCGGGCCGACACCCGGACGGAGCTGTTGCGCGGGGTGGATGTGACGGACTCGCACCATGGAGGAATGGTGGCGACCGACCCGATGGGTTATATTCTTTTTGCGGACGGGGTGTTTCACCGCTCGCAGTTCGAAACGCCATTTGGGGTCGTGCGCGGGATCGATTCCACGACGTATCGGCTCAATCCGGCGAACGGCCGAATCCATCCGGAATGGCAGAGCATGACGCCGAATCCTTGGAAGATCGCGTTCGATCGTTATGGATCGAATATTCAACGCTATGGGGGCGGACATCTGCTCGACGCTCTTCCGCTGACGTGGATGCCGCTCGGCGTTTATCACCCTTATGGACACGGGACGATTTTGAATTACGCCAAAGGTTCCGCGCTGGGCGTGATCTCAAGCCCGAACTTTCCCGCTGAGTTCCAGCAGGGAATGGCCACGGCTTCACTTCTCGGGAGTTATATTGTGTCCATTTCGGCGGTGAATGCCGACGCCGGACCGCTGGTCGCGACGACCCGTCTGGACGTGCTGTCATCGAAGAACAGCACGTTTCGTCCCGTCGACGTGGAGTTCGGTTTTGATGGCGCGCTCTATGTTTCGGATTTCTCCAGCCTGATCATTGGGCACGCGCAGCATCCGATGCGCGATCCGCAATGGAACCACGAGCGCGGTCGCATCTGGCGGGTCGTGCACACCGGCAAACCCGTGGTGAAACAATGGCCGCAGATCGAAGGCGCTCCGATCGCGGAGCTGCTCGGATTGCTCACGCACGCGCAGAACATCGTGCGGCATCACGCGCGGATTGAACTTAGGAAACAGGGCTCGGCCGCGATCCCGGCAATCGAAGCCTGGATTGCGCGCTTTCCTGGCGCGCCCCGCGCCACCCGCGATCAAGCCTTGTTGGAGGCATCGTGGGTGCTGCACGCGGCGGGCGAAGTGCGTCGGACTTGGATTGCTGAACTCCTGGAGTCCGCCGACCCGCTGTTTCGGACGGCCGCGGTGCAGCTTATTCGGCTCAACGCGGGCCGCTTGCCCGAGGCGCGGGCGATGCTCACGGCGGCCACGCATGATTCGCATCCGCGCGTTCCGATGGCGGTGATCAATGCGGTGGCGCATTTGAGGGGCGCCGAGCCTGCTTACCAAGATGCCATCGCGCGTTTGCATTCGAATGCGCCGGCGGTTCAGCAGATGATGACCGACCTGCAGGCCGGGACGCTCCCGCGCAAAGGCCGGTCCGTTCCGGTCCTTGAGATTCTCCCTGCCACGCGGATTCAGACGTGGCTCACCGGGAATCCGACCGGCGCCGGCGAAATTGGGCCCGCGGCACCGGTGATATCAGCGGCGCAAAAAGCGAAGGGGAAGGGCAAGGCGGCGCCTGCCGTCACCCGCGTCGATCGCACGCTGGTGGAGGCGGCGACGAGCCAGCCCGCGGTCTTGAGCGTGAAACATGGTTATATCGATATCGCCGTGAATGGCGTCCAAGTCCTCAGCGCGGACAACCCCTACAGTTCCGAGCAGCAAGTGCCCCTCGAGTTACGGGCGGGATTGAACCTGATTGATATCACCTATCGCCGGCTGAGGGCGGAGGCTCCGCCGGTTTATCTCTTTGATGCGATCGGGCAGCCGGTGGCTGGGGTGCGTTTTCCTGCCGACCGTGCGATGCTCGACGGCTTTGCGGCGACTTGGGAAAAAGCGAATGCGGTCGATGCCGGCACGCTGCGAGTCCGAGCGGTGCCGAATCAGATGCAGTTCGCGCCGACGGAACTGCGGGTAAAAGTCGGACAACCGGTGCGGTTGATTTTTGAGAACCCCGATTTGATGCCGCACAATTTGGTGATCGTAGCACCTGGGGCGGACGAGGAAGTCGGACTGCTCGCCGACAAGATGGCGGGGGAGCCGACGGGCTTGGCGAAACACTTCGTGCCGGATAGCCCCAAGGTCCTGCACGCGACCCCGCAGCTGGATCCCAATGGCCGCGCCGAACTCAGGTTTATTGCGCCGTCGCAGCCCGGTCGTTATCCCTATCTTTGCACCTTTCCGGGGCACTGGCGGATCATGCGGGGCGTGATGATTGTGGAGTGATGCCAGTCCCCGGCTGGTTCGTGAAGGGCAGTGTCGGACCTCCGGAAGGCGTCCGCGCACTCCGTTCTGTGATCATGCGAATGGGGTCGAATCGACGTTTCTGACGCCATCGGGATCGTTCCGGGGCTCACAGAATCCACTTTGGGCGAGGTCAGGAGAGGTTCCAGCTCGGCTTGGGAGCGCCGTTATGCAATGTCCTGAGCGAGCGCATAGAGTTACAACTCGCTTTAAAATAAGGTCTTGCAGGCCAATACGGCGATTCGAAACGCCTTTCGATTATCGCATTGGGGGCTCCGCGAAATCGCCAAAGCCGACGCTTGCGATTCGTGCGGGAGCCCGGCCTGATGGATTCTTTAATGAAGTTAACCGACCTGAACCGCCAAGGCGGTATCGGCGCCAATTCACTCTTTGTGCAGATTGGCGACCTCAACATCCTCATCGATTGCGGATTGAATCCCAAGATGGCAGGGCGCCTTGCCATGCCGGATTTGAATGTCCTTCGCGGCGTTCACCTCGATCTTATCATCATCACGCACTGTCATCTCGATCATCTCGGGAGCCTGCCGGTCGTCATGCGTCAGCATCCGGGAGCGGCGGTTTTGATGACCCAGTCGAGCCGCATGATTGCGGAGAAAATGCTCCACAATTCGGCCAACGTGATGATCCGCCAAAAGGAGGAGGACAACATCCCGGATTATCCGCTCTTTACCCACGACGAGGTCGATCGCCTCGCGCCGCGCCTGACGGGCCTGGCCTTCAACCGCGCCAAGAAGTTCCGCGGACGGCATGATGAGATCGAAATCATATTCCATCGCGCGGGCCACGTGGCCGGCGCGACGGCCGTCGAACTCATTCACAAGCATCGGCAGATTTTCTTCACGGGTGACGTGTTGTTTGAAAACATGCGGACCCTCCAGGGGGCGAAGTTTCCCGCCGGGCATTTCGACACGGTGGTCATGGAAACGACCCGCGGCACGACTGAGCGTCCGCCCGGCAAGGAACGTGTGCACGAGATCGCGCGCCTGATCGACTCGATCAATTCCACGATCTCCTCCGGCGGTTCCTTCTTGCTGCCGGTGTTTGCGCTCGGGCGCATGCAGGAGATTCTGTCGGTCTTCCACGACGCCCGGAAGTTTGGTCGCCTCATCGAGTGTCCGATCTACGCGGCCGGCCTCGGCATCGCGCTGGCCGATATCTTCGATGAAGTTTCGCGCAAGACTCAGGACGTGCAGTTCAGCCGGAAGATCATCAAGGAACTGAAGATCAAACCCATGCCGCGCGTGATCAAGAACGGCGAGGACATGAAGCAGAATGCCCTCTACGTGATCAGCTCAGGCATGTTGGTGGAGCGCACCCCGAGCTATGCCCTGGCGTCCGGTCTGCTCGGCACGGCCCGGAACACCATCGGCTTTGTCGGCTACTGCGATCCGGATACTCCCGGTGGACAACTGTTACAGGCGAAGCCCGGTGATGAGTTTCTCTTTGCCACGGCCAACGTCAAAACGAAGGTCAAGGCCCGCGTGGAGCGGTTTGAACTCAGTGGTCACGCCGATCGCGAAGAGTTGCTTGAATACGCCGTACAGACGCAGGCGCGCAGCATCGTTTTAACGCACGGCGATCCCGATGCCCGTGCCTGGTTCGTGGAACAACTCGCGGTGAAGATGCCGAAAACGCGGGTCATTGACCCCGTGCCGCTTCAGCTCACCCACGTTTAACGCCGGCTTTCGTCTGGCCTACTGAGTTGGGACCCGACTTTGCGCGCGGCTCGCTGACGGCGAGCCACTGCCGTGGTTAGAACGCTTTGCGCGCTATATAGACCGTGCTCGCTGAATCCCGATCGAGCAGCGGATTGGGAAACGTCACGACTTCGGTCCGGGTCGTGGCAAACGCACCCTCCAGCAATTTCGAGAATTCCGCGTCGGGTGGGTCGTCCGACCACATCGCGAAGACGCCGCCCGGATGGAGCTGGTTTGCCAACGCCCTCAACCCCGCCGGGGAGTAAA
Organism: uncultured Opitutus sp.; assembly: GCA_964450575.1. Classification (GTDB taxonomy): domain Bacteria; phylum Verrucomicrobiota; class Verrucomicrobiia; order Opitutales; family Opitutaceae; genus ER46. Next base: position 7,170 of record CAYVDZ010000079.1, on the reverse strand, counting down.
AGGCCGCGTGCCGCGAATGGATCAAATTGCGCGGCGAGTGATCGATATCCAGCAGCACGGCGTGGAATTTCCGCCCGCTCTCGAATCCCTTCGGGTCGGCGGCCAGGGTGAAAAAATCTCCCTGGAGCAAACGGCACCGTGGGTCACGGGTGAGTTTCGCTCCAAGTGGTACGAGGCCGCGTTGGTGCCAGCCAATCACGGCCTCGAGCGCGTCGATGACCACGAGGGAACGTACCGAGTCGTGCGCCAGCGCGGCGACCGCCGTGTACCCAAGGCCCAGCCCGCCAACCACGACGTCCCACTCGCCAGGTCCGAGTTCGCGCAGGCCGAGATCGGAGAGCGCGACTTCCACCGCATGAAACATACTCGACATGAGAAATGACTCATCGAGCTTCACCTCGTAGACCTCCAAGTCGCCCAGCATCGCGATCCGCTTTCGCCGCAGCGTGAGTTCTCCCAGCGGGGTCTTTTGATAGTCCAGCTCTTCGAACATTTTGCTCATCGCCTCAGACGCTACGTCGCCGACGCTGAAGCGCACGCTTCGAATCGGGTGCGACCTTCTGTTGCCTCCGGCTTCAAATTCAAAGTTGCACTGGGGGCCTTGGCCTTAATGGTCACGGTTCTTCATGTCCGTTGCGTTTCTCACTCCACCGTGATCCCGGTCGACTCCTGGTCGAGTCGGCAGTGGAGGTGTGCCCCGTCGGGTTAAGTTGGCTGATCGTTCCGACGCGCGGCTGAAATCCGTCGACGTTCACCCCTTCCATCCGGGGGCGCTAACCGGCCGAGAACTGATACGCGTTGCTGTAACACCAGCCAACACCTGAAGAATTTCCAAAATTTATCACCATGTCCCAATCCAGTTACTATCGAGAATGGTCCTCCAACGTCGGCCGCGACGTGGTCGCCGGCGCCGTGGTGGCGCTCGCACTGATCCCGGAGGCAATCGCGTTTTCTATCATCGCTGGCGTCGATCCCAAGGTCGGCCTGTATGCTTCCTTCTGTATCGCTGTAGTCATCGCGTTTGTCGGCGGTCGCCCCGGGATGATTTCCGCCGCCACCGGTGCAATGGCGCTCCTGATGATCGACCTCGTGAAAGATCACGGTCTGCAATATCTGCTCGCGGCCACGCTGCTCACCGGCGTCCTGCAAATCTTCGCCGGACTCTTCAAGCTCGGTAACTTGATGCGGTTCGTGTCCCGGTCGGTTGTCACCGGTTTCGTCAACGCCCTCGCAATCTTGATTTTCATGGCCCAGTTGCCCGAGTTCAAGGGCGCTGGCTGGCAGATGTACGCCATGGTCGCTGCAGGTCTCATCATTATATACGGGCTGCCGCGCTTTACGAAAGCGGTGCCATCGCCCTTGGTCTGTATTGTAGCTCTCACGGGTTTTTCCATGATGATGGGCCTCGATCTCCGCACGGTCGGAGATCTGGGAGAGTTGCCATCGGCGCTGCCCACTTTCCTCCTCCCCAACGTTCCGTGGAACCTTGAGACCCTCTGGATTATCCTGCCAACCGCCATTCCGCTCGCGATCGTCGGGTTGCTCGAATCGCTGATGACGGCCACGATCGTCGACGATATGACGGACACCGCTAGTGACAAAAACCGCGAATGTTCTGGTCAGGGTATCGCCAATATAGTCGCAGGAATGTTCGTTGGGATGGCGGGCTGCGCCATGATCGGGCAATCGGTCATCAACGTGAAATCCGGAGGCCGCGGCCGACTGTCCGCTTTTTCCGCCGGCACGCTGCTTTTGATTTTAATCGTGGTGCTCGGCGATTGGGTGAAACAAATCCCGATGCCCGCACTCGTGGCGGTGATGATTATGGTGTCCATCGGCACGTTCAGCTGGGCGTCATTTCGGAACTTCCGCCTGCACCCCAAGTCGTCGAGCATCGTGATGGTGTCGACCGTGGCTGTCGTGGTGGGTACGCATAATCTCGCCCTCGGCGTTGGCGTGGGCGTCTTGCTGAGCGCGTTGTTCTTTGCGCGGAAAGTCTCACAACTTCTCGAGATCACCTCCGAGCTCACGGTCGACCGCACCGCGCGAACCTATCGAATCCGCGGGCAGCTGTTCTTTGTGTCGGCCAACACCTTTGCCGACGCCTTCGATTTCCGCGAAGTGATCCAGCAGGTTCGCATCGACGTCTCGCTGGCCCATTTCTGGGATCTCACTGCGATCAATGCCCTCGACAAGGTCGTGATAAAATTCCGCCGGGAAGGTACCGCGGTCGAGCTCGTCGGCCTGAACGCTGCGAGCAAGACTATCGTCGACCGGCTCGGTACGCACGACAAACCCGGCGCGATGGATCAACTCGCTGCTCATTAACCCCCATCCTGTTTGCTATGTCTTCTATTCTCTCCTGTACTGACGGCTCGGTTTACGCGCGCAGCGTTTATGATCATACGGCGTGGGCGGCCCAACGCATGGCGGCCGCTGTACACATTCTGCATTGTCTCGAACCACGGCGAAATCCCGCGGCGTTGACCGACTTGAGTGGCGCGATCGGCGTGGATGTGCAGGCGAAACTCACGGCGGAGCTCGTCACGCTGGATGAAGCCCGTGCACGGGTCGCGCAAGCGCATGCCCGCGCGATTCTCGCCGATGCGGAACGGCATCTCGCCGCCGCCGGACTCACGCACGTGATGGTTGAGGCTATCCACGGCGAGTTGACCGACGCGATCACCCGCTTTGACGCCACGGCCGATCTGGTTGTAATCGGTAAACGCGGGGAGCATGCCGATTTTGCCAAGCTCCACCTGGGCGGAAATCTGGAGCGAGTGATTCGGAGCTGCCATCATCCGGTGCTCGTGGCATCACGAGCATTCGCGCCGATCGAACGCGTGCTGGTGGCGTTTGACGGCGGACCAAGTTCCCGGGCCGCCATTGATTTTGCGGTGACCAATCCGCTAATGCGCGGGTTCTCGTTACATCTCCTGCATGTCGGAAATCCGAACCCTGAGCTGCAATCGAGTCTTGAAGCGGCCCGCAGCCAGCTCGCAGCGGCTGGGTTTGTCGTCGCCGCTGACGTTGTCCCGGGTGACGTCGAACAGGTGATTGTCGACACCGTCAAAAAGGAATCGGTCAACCTGCTTGTAATGGGCGCGTATGGTCATTCCCGAATCCGGCAGTTCATTGTCGGCAGCACGACCACGACGATGGTTCGCACCTGTCAGATTCCTGTCCTGATGTTCCGCTAAATCCGGGCGAATCATATATTCGGTCAAAGGATACACTGCTGCTCCGTCGACGACCGACCAGTTTGATGTCGCATATGCGACATCAAACTGGTCGGTCGCTCAGGGGTGCGAATTTCCAGGTCGCTTCGGGGGACCGCGATTTGGGCGGGGACGGAAGCTCGTCGTTCCCGCGACCGGAGGAGGCGCCGCCCGATGTTGAGGCTCCCTTGGCCCGACACACGGTCACGGGTGACGGAGGTGCGTTCGCCGATCATGGTTTCCGGCACAGCAAGCTGCAAGTGGCCATCTGCTCATGACGGCGCGATGCGTGGCGGATCGATGGCGGAGCCGAGGACGCGGCAGATCGCGAAATTACGCTCCGGCGCGACCGACCAGTTTGATGTCGCATATGCGACATCAAACTGGTCGATCCGGGACGGCCGGAGTTTTTCCGGATCGAGTGCAAAACGTCCGCCGCCCTATATACGGCTCTTCCTGTTATTGAGGGACGCGCGCGTTGCGTCCGTCTCCCGTGACTATCGCAAGGGTGTCAATAAAGGCCGGCCCGTCCGGCGCCGCGGAGGCTAAGAGCTTCTCAGCAGCTTAGTAGAGCAGAGCGGACTGGCGGCGTTCTTCGAACGCACGAAGGCCCTTGGTCCAGCGCGCCTTGATCGCAGCCCGCGACTCGCCGGCTTCGATGGCTTGGAGCGTTTCGTCATCCCCCAGTAAGCGGCCCATTTCCTTCACTTTAAACTCCCCGGGGTGGAGCCGGTGCAGGACGAGCGCGAGTTCGATGCCGATATCGACTGCCGAGCACGTGTTGCGGTCAGTGAGGATCGCGCGCACCCCTCCACAGGGTTGGTCGCGATACTTGAGGGTGGACGTCGGACCCGGATAGTAGGTCATGGTCGGTGTAAATTGAACCGCCTCAAAACGGACGCCGGGAAGGTTGGCGGCATTCAGTTCCCGGGCCAGTTGTTCCCCGTTGATGAACGGAGCCCCGACTTGTTCAAAGGGCCTCGCGGTGCCCCGACCCATGGAAATTGAGGTGCTCTCGAGCAGGCAAAATCCTGTATACAGCGTGGCCGCCGTGAGGCTGCGCATGGATGGGGACGGGTTGACCCATGGCAGACCGGTGTCATCGAACCACTGATCCCGGGTATAATTTTCACAGCGGAGCACCACCAGATCCGCGCCGATTTTTAGTTCGGAGTTAAAGAGCCGCGCCAGTTCGCCCAAGGTCATGCCGTGGCGAACCGGGATGGAGTGATAGCCGATGAAACTGGGTGCCCGCGTTTGAATCGGACCTTCGACGCACGTCCCTGTGATCGGGTTAACGCGGTCGAGCACGAAGATCTTCTTTTTCTCCCGGGCAGCGGCTTCGAGGGCGGCACCCAACGTGGCGGAGTAGGTATAAAAACGTGCACCGATGTCCTGAATATCAAAGACGAGCGCATCGAGTTCCCGCAGCTGGGCCGCCTTGGGTGCCCGGGAGCTGATGACGGCCCGGTCAAACTCTGCTGGTGACATCTCGGGCGTCCGCTTCGGCGTGTCGCCATAAAGACTATAGACGGGCAGCTTCGTCCTACTGTCGATGGTGTCGCCGACCTTCTCATCGGCGACGCCGCGGATGCCGTGTTCGGGGCTGAAGAGTGCGACCAGGTTGACCTCGGGTGTATCGTGGAGGAGGTCGATGGTGAGTCGGCCCTGCCGGTCGCGTCCGCTGTGATTGGTGATGAGTCCAATCTTCAATCCGCGCAACGGAGCGAACTGCTCGCGGACCAGCACGTCGATGCCGTTTCTGGTTGCGCCGATATCGCGACCGATTGCTTCAGCGGCAAGCGTGCCGATGACGCGCCGCAGCGGAGCCACATCGCCGGTGCCGTCCGGATGCACGCGATTACTGAGAAAAATCACAAAAGCGTTGGCACCGGGATCGACCCACAGGCTGGTGCCGGTCCAGCCAGTGTGGCCGTATGATTTTCCGGCCGGAAACCAGGCTCCTCGCGCCCCCGAGTAACGAGAGTCGATATCCCAGCCGAGTCCGCGTCGGTCAGAGCCGTCGATTTGGGGCCGCGTCATTTCCGCGACACTGGCGGTGCTTAAGATTCGAATACCTTCGAGTTCGCCACCACCCAGAAGCATGCGGCTAAACCGGGCGAGGTCTGCAGCCGTAGTGAACAGTCCCGCGTGCCCGGCCACGCCACCCATGGCGCGCGCGGTGGGGTCGTGGACAACCCCGTGGAGTAATTCTCCGTCGACGATCTGGGTGGGAGCGATCCAGGCGAGCTGGGCGGCGGCGGGACGAAAGCCGGTGTCCTTCATCTTGAGCGGCCCGAATATCTCGTCGGCGGCAAACACATCGAGCGGCTTGCCGCTGGCGACGCGCACCAGTTCCCCGAGCAGGATGAAGTTGATATCACTATAGAGAACCGTACTGCCCGGAGTATGACGCAGCTCCTCGGCACAGGCACGCGTGATGGCCACATCGGCCCCGGTCCACGGTGGATCGCGCGGCAGTCCCGCCCGAAGGCCGGAGGTGTGCGTCATCAGCTGGCGAACCGTGACGGCCTCTTTTTGGTGCTGGGCGAACGCGGGCAGAAGACGGGCGACCGGCGCGTCGAGGTCGATTTTGCCCTGTTCGACGAGTCGCAGAATGGCGGTCGTTGTTGCGATCACCTTCGTAAGTGAAGCGGCGTCGTAGAGGGTGTTTTTACCGGTCTCCACGGGCCTTGGTACGAGGGCTTGGTGACCGTACGCCTTGTGGTAGATCTGTCCATTGTGCTCGATCCAGAGTTCTCCGCCGGGCATTTTCTTCTCGGAGATCGCCGTGGCGATCGCGCGGTCGAGGGCGACCAGTGAGGCGGCCTTGAAGGGTGGAGTAGCCGGTGTGGACGTGGCGCCGCAAGCCGGACAAAGCATCCCGGGAAGGGTCAGGAGCAGGGCGACGAACGTGACCGTGAAGGCGAGGCGTGACATCGTGGGTGCTTCCGGGGTAGGTCAGTAAGCGAGGAGAGCCGGCGTTTTATATCTATCCAATGGAGACAAAGCGTCGAGGTGCGAGCCCGGCGCTCGGGTCGAGGCCGGCTCGCGATGACGAATGCGTCAGAATGGACGGCTTCGGGTTAAACGCTCGCGAGAACCTTTTCCAGATAGAGGCGGTTGGCTTTGGCGTAGTCGGTAGTCTGTTGCGGCGTCTCGCCGATTTTGCAGGACTCGATCATGATGGGCCCTTTGAAACCGGCGCGCTTGAGCGTCCGGAAGACGCCGGCGAAATCGACTTTACCGGTGCCAAATTGAATCATGACCTCGCTCTTTACGTCTACACAGTCCTTGGCGCAGAAACCGGTGACATGGGATGCGATCGGCTCGAGCTCGGCGACGGGGTCCTTGCCCGTATAGTAAATGATATTACCGGCATCGTACCAGATGGTGAAGTTGGGGTGCCCGACTTTCTTGATGGCGCCGAGGATCTCGTCGGACGCACCACTGCTGCCACCGTGCGGCTTCATGACGACCTTGATTCCGCGCTCCTGACCAAAAGCCGCGGCGTCGCTCATCACTTTATAGAAAGTATCATAGCGTACTGGATTGCTCTCGCCGAAGGTGAGCGCAAATTCCAAGCCGAGCGTGTGGGCGTTGGCCAGTTGCTGACGCGTGTCGGCAATGGCTTCGGCGACCGGAAGATTGGTTTTCAAGCGGAGCGCGCCCAGGTTCGCCCGCAGGCCGCGGGTGGCGAGTTTCTGTTTCATCCCAGCCAGGTATTCGGGCGTGGCCGTTGCAGCAATGAAGTGATCACCTTTGGCCGGGGCGGCGGAGAGCAACCCGGTCAGCGTGAAACCAGCAGTCCGGAGCGAGTCGAGGGTTTCGTCGTAGGTCCACTTCGTCCACGGGCGATTGAAGCAGCCGACCGGCCAGGCCGTCGGTGACGTTGCGCGCGGCGCTTTTCCGGCAGCGGCCAACAGCGGGGAAGGAAGCAAGGTCGCTGCCG
>CAYVDZ010000078.1:0-12326 GCA_964450575.1 uncultured Opitutus sp. | reverse complement strand
GAGAAACGTCGGTCTTGGCGTGGTGAACGACTCCCCTTTGCGGCGTTGCCGATGTTTCAGCGACGCAAGCCGGCAGCGTCGTTCCGCCCGGGATTGGGGTCGCGTCCGGCGTGATACAGGCATTCCTGCCTGTTCCGGGAATCTGAGAGACAGACATGAATGTCTGTTTCACCTCGGGCGGAGGCGAGATCGTTCTGATCGCGGCAAACCGCGATCGTGCGTTTCCAATCTGGCGCGGCGCGGCGCCCAGGGCGGCACGCTGCACAGGAGCGCCGGTCCATGGCGAGATGAACTGGTACGATGCTCTAATTGGAACAGGCTCCGCCCTCTTGCGCACAATTGTAATCGGCTTCGGGGCGTATATCGCACTCGTGACGGTCCTTCGTTTCTCCGGGAAACGAACCCTGTCCAAATGGAGCGCCTTCGATCTGGTGGTGACGGTTGCTCTGGGCTCCGCTTTTGCCAACGCGCTCGTTTCCAAGGACGTCTCCCTGGTGCAGGGAGTCGTCACGTTCGCCGTGTTGGCTTCCCTGCAGTTCATCGTGTCATGGGCGTCCGTGCGATCGTCCTGGCTGCGGCGGTTATCCCGCTCTCAGCCGCAACTGTTGTTGCTGAACGGCAAACTCCTACCCGATGCCATGCGCCAGGAGCGTGTAACCGAAAATGAACTACGCGCCAGCCTGCGAGCCCAGGGCATCGCCGATGTCTTAAGCGTGGGAGCCGTCGTGCTCGAGACGGACGGCAGGATGAGCGTGATCCGCGTCCTCGGCTCGCCGGACGTATCCACGCTTCAAGACGTCCGCGGCATGGGTGACGGAGCCGTCGGAGGCGAACAGAAACATGTCACCAGCTAGCCGATAAAACTACCAACCGACGCACGACGCGGGAATGCGGGCGCGATTAACGGGATGCCGCGGTTCGCAGTGTTTGCATCTCTGTCAGTTCGAAGAACACGAGAGCTCGATCGGGCGGATCGGCGGGAATTGTCTCCGATTGATCGGCTTGACTTGGAGCTTCACCAATCTCCGCCCGATGCGGGTCGATACCGGCGGCAATCAGGTACTCGCGCGCGGCGACCGCCCGTGACCGCGCGAGTTCGCGATAATCGCTTGGGCTCACGTTCAAACTTCCCAGGAGCTGTTGTCGCAGGTCGGCAATGTCGCCGCCCTGAGCGGCCGAAGTCTCTGCATCGGATTGTCCAGCCGTGTCCCCGCGCCGTCCGAAAATCGAACTGAACAAGCGGACAAACCACGGCGATTGATTTTCCTGTGCACTACTCCCGGCGTCCTCGCCTCGATCCGCAAGTTGGACGGCCGCCTCAGGCAACCGCCGGCGAACCAGCAAGCGAATCGCTTCCGCCTCGGTCACGTCAGCGGCACCCCTGTCAGACGCATCAACCGCGAGCACCTCGCGCTCCTGCTGGATGAGCTGGCGGAGGCGCTTCTCCGTCAGCGCGCCCCGGTCCACGGCCTCCATCGCTCTCCAGTTGATGACCACCGCGAGGCCGGGACGATCGTTCAACACCTGCGCCAGCGCATCGAGTCGCTTCTCTGCGGCTTCTCCAACGATAGCCTCGCCAGGGAGGAATTCGGCTGCCTTTAAATCCTCTTCTTTGAAACCGAAGAGTGAGCCCAGTACGGAGAAAGGCGCCGTCGCCGCTTTCACGAGTACATTGCGGAAGGCACGCTGTATAATTTGCCCGAGGTCAAACTCCGGGGCCTGCAGCGAACCACTCACATCCACATTCAGCACCACCTCGTCCTGACGATTGCGCAGCACGGCGAGCGCAAGTTTTAGGGGAACTGATATAGCGTCGGGACTCTCCACGGATTCGCCCAGCGACAAGTTTTCGAGGACAATGCGATTCGTTCCGTCAAGCTGGCCTTGCGCCGTGGAGTACTCGAAATCCCCCCGTATCTTTCCCTGTTCGATCTTATAACCAAGATAGCGCTTCACGTAGCTCTCAAAGGGGTCGATCGGTAGATCCGTCAGATCAAGCCGGACTTCGCTGTTCGAGCGCATATCATCGGCCAGGAGATTGATTTCACCCGACACGGCCAGGGAAGCTGCTCCTGCCAGAATGCCTTTCAGCTCAACCTGAGCGGCGGCCCCCGGCTCACTCGAGAGCCCCAGCACCCCTCCTTCGAGCTGTGTAATCGCGGTGGTGAACTCCGGATCAATTGAACGATCACTAAACGTAATCCCGCCTTCGCTCACCACCAGCTGATCGATGCGCACTTGAAAGGGCAACGCCTCGTCCAACTTTGCTGCGTCCGCGTCCCCGCCGGAGGCGCCCTCATCAGCCGTGTTCAGGATCGCGGATAGATTGATCGACCCATCCTGCGCCCGCATCACGTGCAAGACAGGTCCGCGGAAGCTCACTTCGCGCGCCGTGAGCCGAAGAGGCTGAGTGGTTAACTCCGACTCATCCATGGCGAGCTGTCTCCACTTCGCCAGTTCGTGTCCGAGTTGGGCATCGCGGAGATCGATATCATCGATCGCGGCCCGCCCCACCCAACGGAAAACCAGCGGGCCGTTCTGCGGCTGTGATCCCTCGATCGTGCCGTCGAACGTCGCACGACCGGACACCAGCTGCACGGCGATGATCGGCTGCAAATAGGGACCCAGCGGGGGAAGTTCGAGGTCAGATCCGGAAACGTGCAGCTCCGCCTGCAACGATTGGGGTCGCACCGTACCCGTGGCCTTGATCACGCCGGGGCCGCCCGCCCATTGAAGGGAAAGGTCGATTCCGACGTCCTGCTCGAGATCGCTGCTTACCCCGGTGGCCGTGAACTGGATATTTTCAGCGCGAACGCGCACCGCGTCAGGGACCGTTTGGTCCGTGAATATAACGGTGCCATTCTGAAAAACAAAATTCGCTATACGCACGTGGTCGTCGCGAGCGCGGTCGTTTTCAGTGGCCCCCGCGGATGCGGCCTCTTCGCGGCGTGACTCCTCAGGGTTGTTTTCCGACGCGGACGGACGCGCGAACAAACGGGCGAGGTTCAACGTTCCATCGGGCGCTCGTTCCAATCGCATCACGACTCCATCAAGTGCGACCCGCGCGACCTGCGCGGTTTGATCGAAAACGCTGGCTTGTTGCAGCTCGCCAGTGAAGACCGGAACCTCGATCATGGGTTGCTCCGACGCTGTCTTCGCGACCACAAGGTCCGTGATGCGCCACGTCGCATCGCTCACCGTGGCGTGCCGGTCGGCACCGAAAAACAAATCGTAACTCGCCGCGAGCGTGACCGTTCCCGAGCGGATTTCTCCTTGAAGCAGGTCGGCGAAAAACGGCGTGTAAGCGCCCAGACTGAATTGCTCGAGCTTGAGGGTTCCGCGGGACGCCATCGGCGCCGTGGTGATCGTTCCCGAACCCAGTACATTGCCGCCGTTATCCGTCTGACCGGTGAGACGATAACGCCCGCCGGGGTCGCCCGACACCGTCGAGAAATTCTCGAGCGTGAACTCCACCGGACTCACTGTCATCGCGAACGGTTCCGCCAGGGAGTGATCAACAAACCGCACCGTGCCGTTCCGCAGCTCAAGCGTCTCGATCCGAAGCGCGAAATCGTCGGTCGGTTGTTTGCCAGGATTCTCGCTGGCCGCGGGATCGTGCGGTCTGGATTCCTTGTTTTCAGCTGCCCCGGAGGTCTGGCCTTCAGCCGTGGGAGACGCGGCGAGAAGCCTGCTCACGTTAACGGTACCATCCGCCTCCCGCTCCACGCGCATCGCCAATCCCTCAAGCGTTATCCGCGCGATCTGTGCCGAGCGGTCGAGGAGCTGGGCCTTTCTCACCTCAATCGTCGCGGAGGCAAGTTCCACGACCGGCCGGTCCGAATCCGGCATCGCAACCACGAGATTCGTCGCTTGAACCGTGAAGTCACTCAAGGTCGCGTGGCGTGCGTCGCCGAGCGAAAAATCATAGTTGCCCTCGAACGCCAGACCACCCGAGCGCACCTCCGCGGCGAGAAACTCAGTGAGGAACGGCATGAAGGTCGGAATATCGATGTACTCGAACGTGACCCGGCCACGGGAGGAAAACGGGGCGACCGCCATTTGTCCGTTCCAGGAGAAGGATCGCCCGGCGGCCGTCGTGCCAGTGAGACGATAGTTTCCAAATTCATCGGGTTCCGTCGAAAAGTCGGTCAGCGTAAGCGCGACCGGCGTTACGGTGGTCGCAAACGGCTCTGAACGAGCGTAATCACTATAGGCAATTGTCCCATTTTCGATGATCAACTGTTCAATCCCGATCGGAGGTGGTTCGCTGGGCTCATCACTCGGTGGGAACAAGTCGAACAGGTTGAGTTGACCGTCTTCGTCCACCACGACCCGAACGTTGGGGGCGGCAATCGTGATCGTGCCAAACTGCCAACGTTGCTGGAAGAGTGACGCGATCGGATTGAAATTGAGCGATGCGGAGGCGAACGTTGCCAGCGGAGGTTCACCCTTCCCCTCAAGGCGGATCGTGTCGAGCTGCACGAAGAACGTGAACGGATTGAAGTACACCTCGCCGACGACAACCTCACGGTGCAACGCCTCGGATCCACGATCGACCAGCTGTTTGCGCGCAAGACGGGGGACGAGGAAGAAGCCGACCAACGCGTAAACTCCGACCGCGGCTGCAAGACCGATCATCCACGCCCTGAGTTTGCGCTGAGTCGGAGTCATGGAGAGCTGGGCTTGGTCGGCTATTTTGAGTTGGGGAACATCCTTCACATCACCTCGTCCAAACCCGAAGAGGTCGCTCCGTCAGTAAACGGAGCGACCTCACCAAAACCGGAGTGGCTCACCCCGGGCAAGATGGCCGCCAGGGCGGCTCGTCGAGGTGCAGAGGAGTCCGGGGTGGAGAAGTCCGGATCTTCAGTTACTGATTCACGCGCAATTGCGGATTGAGTTCCCGTCTGGCGTCCCGTCTGCCCGGCTTGGGTCTCGGTCCGCCCGGTTGGGGCGCCCGCCTGCCCGGTTGGAACTGAACCTCGGCGTTCAATATCGACAACCTCGCGGCGCAAGGTCGCTCCGACGTCTTCCTGTTCGACTGCACTCGTGGTCGTCGCGGTGACAACCCCACGGGGCTGTACTACTTTCTCCACTACAGCGACCCCGCGCTCGAGCGGAACGAAGATTTCCCCCTTCTCATCAATGGTGCCGCCTTTGGCGGTGATCTCGCGTTTCCGGGCTTCCGCCCGGGTAAGCCGCTCGACCTCAACCGTCTCGGTCCGAAGCTCAACGGGTTGGATCACCTCCCGGGTTTCCACGTCCTTCGTGATCAACACTCCACCCGCCGGAACAGTGCGTTTTTGCACGTCCAGCCTCTCTTCATCCAATACCACGGTCGCTTGCCCGGCAACGCGCCCGGTCGGCTCGAGTCGTTCCTCGGAAGCAGCCTGCGTTGTTGGAGACGTAGCCGCGGTAGTGGTGGTGCGTGAAGGTGTGACGGTTAGGGTCGGATCCATCATCACCTGTCGGTCGGCTTCGGTGGAACTCGCCGTCCTGCGGTCAGCACAGCCGGACATCACGATGGCCCCGCCAAGCGCCACAACGCCGACCTGGAGTTGAAGTTTGGTAAGCCATTCGCACGCACGAGACGAGCGCGGGCATGATGGCATGGGAGTAATTGTCATCATGACTGTAGGTTATTATGCTACAGAGGCGTGAGCCTGTTCGCGGTGAAGGGCAGCCCCTATATAAAAGCGCCCTGAGATGCCTGATGTTTCCCTGACCCTAACTGGCCTTCGTCGTGCGGCAGCTTTTTCAGCATTGGCCCGATTCGGCGGGGGCGCAGCTCGACCAACCCTATCTTGCGCTGACACTTCCTTCAACCCGATCGGCGGCTCCCCCGATTTTGAGATGGGGCGATAACCTATCAGCCAGCGTCACCTCAGTAACCGACCTCGCTCATGTCCGAATATAGTCGCAGTGTTGACTCGACCAGAAGCAGGGCTCCAACCGCCCACTGATACATTCACCCGGCCGGGGATGCGTTCTGTACCGGTCTCGCGGTGAGACCATCGTCCTTACGGTCCTGCAAACCGTCATTACCCGTCCACTCCTCATTTTCGCGTGAGTTTCCGGATGGGAGGAATCGTCCAAGCTTTAGCCCGACGCCCCAAGCCGCGCTCCGCCGCGTGCTGCAAAAATGCGGCGATGCCGGGCGACAGGAATGAAAAAGGTCCTCGGAATTGCCCTCAATTAGCCTCACCTCTGGGGTTGCGGTCGCCGTTCGCCTCCCCCCATATTCATTTCCTCAGTACACCGCATCCCCTCCCTCTTTCGCCCGTCATTCCCGCTAACCCCGTTAACCCCGGTTTTACTCTCTTCCTTTTTTTCACCCATGGATACACCCCCACGCTCTGCCTGGCGCGCTTTTCTCATCGCCGCCAGCCTTCTCACGGTTACAAGTGCCGCGCTCGCACAGCCTCAGAATGCCGCTGGCAAAGGCCAGCCCAGCCCGAAGGCTGCGCCCACGCCTCCGGCCATGCAGGATCCGCCGCAGCCGTACATCCCTACCTCGATGCTGACGGTTCCCGCTGGTTTCGAGGTTTCAATCTGGGCCCAGTCGCCCCTCTTCCGCCAGCCGTCGAATATGGACGTCGATGCCGATGGTCGGGTCTGGGTTACCGAGGCTTACAACTACCGCCGCCATCAGGGCAAAGATCCCGCCGGCGACCGCGTCGTCATTCTTGAAGATACCGATGGTGACGGCAAGGCCGACAAGTCCAGCGTGTTTGTCCAGGACCCCGAGCTCCTCGCTCCCCTCGGCATCGCCGTCATCGACAACAAAATCTACGTCTCCTGCGCGCCCGACTTGATCGTCTATACCGACGTCAACCGCGACCGGAAGTTTGACCCCGCCATCGACAAGCGTGAAGTCCTCCTCACCGGCTTCGACGGCCGCAATCATGACCACTCGCTGCACTCGATTACGCAGGGACCCGGTGGCAAACTGTATTTCAACCACGGCAATGCCGGCGCTCAGTTCACCGACCGCTCCGGCCGCACGTTCCGGAACGGAAGCTTTTACGACCCCGTGAAAAGCGGCGGCGGCACCAAGGTCCATGACATGGCTCCGCCCGATTATTCGGGTCAGCCCAGCGATGACGGCCACGTCTATGTCGGCGGCACCGCCATGCGCATGAACGCGGACGGCACCCAGGTCGAGCCCATCGGCTTCAACTTCCGCAACTCCTACGAACAAACCGTGACGTCGTTCGGCGATGTGTTTCAAAACGACAACGACGATCCACCCGCCGCACGCACATCCTTCCTGATGGAATACGGCAACTTCGGTTTCACCTCGCGTGACGGCAAGCGGCAGTGGCGCGCCGATCGCCGCCCTGGCCAGTCCATCGCCACCGCCGAATGGCGCCAGGACGATCCCGGTGTGATTCCCGCCGGCGACGTCTACGGCTACGGCGCCCCCACCGGCATCGCCTTCCACGAAGGCGACGAACTCGGCGAAAAATGGCGCGGTCTGTTGTTGAGCTGCGAGACCTCCCGCAACGTTGTCTTCGGCTACCAACCCCAACTCCAGGGTGCCGGCTACAAGCTCGAGCGCACCCAGTTTCTCACGAGCAACCAGGAGCAGGATCTTTCCGGCATCGATGGCATGCGCGGTCAGATGGCCGCGGATAATTTCAAGTCCTGGTTTCGCCCGTCCGACGTCACGATCGCGCCCGACGGCTCGATCCTCGTGGCCGACTGGTTCGACCCGCGCTCCGGTGGCCACTCCGCCTTCGACAGCACCTTCGGAGGCACGATCTATCGCATCACGCCCAAGGGCAAAAAGCTCACCACGCCGAAGTTTGATCTCAACACCACGGCGGGTCAGATCACGGCGTTGAAGAGCCCCGCCGTTAACGTTCGCGCCCTCGGTTTCAACAAGCTCAAGGCCGCCGGTTCCGCCTCGGTCGGTGCGGTTTCCGCGCTGCTCAACGACAAGAATCCCTACATCCGTGCCCGGGCCGTCTTCCTCCTCGCCCATCTCGGCCCGCAAGGCGTCGCCGCCGTGGAGAAACAGCTCAAGGCGTCCGACGAGATGATTCGCATCGCAGCCTTTCGCGCACTCCGCCGCGCCGACTTGAACGACAAGGTCCTCGTCCATGCGAAAACACTCGCGACCGACAAGTCCCCGGCCGTTCGTCGCGAAGTCGCCATCGCGATGCGCGATGTTCCGTTCGCCCAGTCCAAGGACATCCTTCTCGCCGTCGCCAAGGGTTACGACGGCAAGGACCGCGCCTATCTTGAAGCGTGGGGTATCGGCAGCGCGAAGAAGGAAGCCGCGATGTACTCCGCGCTCGCTGCCACCGCCCCCGGCAAAGACGCCGCCAAATGGCCGGCCAGTTACGCCAACCTGATCTGGCGCCTCACGCCCACCGGCGCGGAATCGGCTTTCAAAGCCCGCGCCCAGGCCGCGGCATTATCCGAGCAGGAGCGCGTCGCCGCCGTCACCGCCCTTGGTTTCATCAGCACGACTGCCTCCGCCAACGCGCTGCTCGATGTCGCCCAAAGCGGCACCGGCCTCGCCAAGAGCCACGCCATGTGGTGGCTGATGAACTATAAAGACACGAACTGGAAAGACGCCGGCGTGGATGCCGCGATGAAGGCCCGCAATATCTATAATCCGGATACAGCGGCGGTGGTCGCGATGATGCTTCCCGAAGCCGCCCCCACCAAACTCCCCGCCGCTTCCGAAATTGCGAAACTCAAGGGCGACGCCCGCAAAGGCGCCACCTCAAGCCAATCCTGCCTGCTTTGCCATCGTCTCGGCGACAAGGGCATCGATTACGGCCCCTCGCTCACCGGGTTCGCCAACGCCCAGTCAGTCGAGGTCGTGATCAACTCCATCATCAATCCCTCGGCCGACATCTCCCATGGATTCGAAGGCTCCGAGATCAACCTCCAGGATGGTGGCAAGGTCCACGGCATGGTGCTCAGCAGCGGTGATCCGCTGATCGTTATCTCGCAGGGCGGACTCACCCAGTTCGTTCCGTCCGACAAGTTACGGGGCCGCCCGCAGCCCCTCGGACGTTCGCTGATGCTTAGCGCCGATCAATTGGGACTATCCGCCCAGGATGTCGCCGATATCGTTGCCTATATGAAGACGCTCTAAACCAGGCGCGAAACCGCGTCCCTCAAATCCGGGTTTGAAGACCAGGCGGGCCACGAGGTCTGCCCCTTCAAACCCGGATTTTTTCTGAAGACAAATCGCCGCCCTGAACGGTCCCATGCGCGTATAGTAAACAGCACCCTGGAATCGAACACCCCCTTTCCTCCCGGCACCCAACCCCACCCCGTCCATGCCTCGCCCTGCCCGTTACTCTCCAACCCATCCCGCTCCCTCCTCGAAGGTGAAACGATGGGCGCTTTTGCTCCCCTTGCTCGTCTTCACGCCGGACGCGTCCGCCGGGGACACGCCGAGCCGCGCCGACGTTCTGCAGGCGTTGCGCAAGGCCACGGGGTTCTATGTCGAACAGGTGGCGACGCACGGCGCGTACCATTTCACTTACACGGACGACCTGAGCTACGGCCGATCCGAACAGAAAGAGGGCCCGCACACCGTCGAAGTGCAGCGCGAAGGCACGCCGGTGGTCGGGATGGCGTACCTCGAAGCGTATTCAGCAACCGGAGACACGTATTATTTGGAGGCCGCCCGGAAGACCGCGTTGGCAATTGTTTCGGGCCAGCACTGGTCCGGCGGTTGGGACTCCTTCATCGAATTTGATCCTGCCGAACGGAAAAAGTATCCGTACCGCTCCGACGGTCCTCCGCGCGACCTCAGCAGCTATCCCGGCAATCCCGTCACCAACCTCGACGACAACATGACCCAGGCGGTGATGCGCTTCCTCGCCCGGGTCGACAAGGCCCTGAACTTCAAAGACGCGACCATTCACGAGGCGAGCCGTTACGCCTTCGATCGTCTCATCAAAGCCCAATATCCGAATGGGGCGTGGCCGCAGCGATTTAATCGTTATCCCGATCCGGCGAAGCATCCGGTTAAACCAGCCTCCTATCCCGACACGTGGAATCGAAAATGGCCGGGGAGCAATTATCAGTCGCACTATACATTCAACGACAACTCCATCTCGGACATGATCGATGCGTACCTCGAGGCCGCGCGCATCTACAACGAGCCGCGCTATCTCGCCGCCGCCGAGAAAGGCGGGGGCTTCATCCTCCGCGCCCAGATGCCGGATCCCCAGCCCGCGTGGGCCCAGCAATATGATGCCGAGATGCATCCTGCCTGGGCGCGGATTTTCGAACCACCCGCCGTTACGGGCGGAGAATCACTCGGCATTATGCGCACGCTGCTGGTCTTATATCGGGAGACCGGAAACCGGAAGTATCTCGACCCTCTGCCGCGCGCCCTGGCCTATCTCAAACGGTCCGTTCTCCCGCCCGTGGAAAACCCTTCGGAGATCCGTCACCGCGCAAGTGTCGCGCGGCCCAATGCGCTCGTTCTGGCGCGTTTCTATGAGTTGGAAACGAATCGGCCGCTTTATATAACGAAAGGAACCCGCGTGAGCGTGAAAAACGGCTCGTCGTCACTCCTGGACGGATACGAGATCACTTACGACGACACGTCCGTGATCACACACTATGCCGTACTGGTCAGCGGCGAGGAATTGCCGGCGATCGAGGCGGAATATCAAGCGCTGCTGAAAGCGGAGCCGGCGACGGTTCGCCGGTCCGCCGACCTCTCCGGCTTGTCGCCCTGGAGTCAGTCTCGCCGGCCGACGCCGGCCGCGGCCACCCTGGCACCACGCGTCAGCGCGGCCCTCGCCGCGCTCGATTCCCGCGGAGCCTGGGCCGAGGACGGTACCATCGGCAAAAGCGATCGAATCGTGCAGGTCTTTGCGGCCCGCGAAATGGTGCTGCAGGTGGGCAATCAAATAATTCCCGTGAAGGAAAACGACATGATCCAGCTGTTTCAAGGGGCCGAGCCGCCGCCCCAGCGCGTGATCAAGTCCCAGACCTTTGCCCGGAATGTGGACCTGCTCTGCGATTATCTGAGGGCGTTGAAATAACGCCGACTCCGCCGACGTAATCTGAGATCTCAAACGTGAGCGTTCAGACTCGGCTCTCATTCGGAAAGCGGCGCCCGCTCGCGCTGTACCCGTCCGTCACGATGCCGGGTGCCATCACGGTTCCCCGGTTCGCGATTGTACCGCGGGACCATTCATGATTTTCGCGAGTGATGGCGTCTCCGTTTTATTTTCACGTCAACGATCACCTCGAATTGCGGCCGCGCGCTCCGGAAGACGCGGAGGAACTGTTTGCCCTGACCGACGCGAACCGCGCACGCTTGCGCACGTGGTTACCCTGGCTGGATCGCTGCACGCGGCCCGAACATACCCGGGCCAATATAGAGTCGACCGTCCGGCAAGCCGAGGCCGGCACCGGGCTGGCATTCTGTTTGTGGACCAAAGGACGGATCGCCGGGGTGGGCGGCTATAACCTAATCGACCGGGCCAATCTCACCGGAAACATCGGTTACTGGTTGGGCGAAGCGTTTGAAGGCCGCGGCCTGATGACCGCCGCGAATCACGCGCTCGTGACGCATGGGTTTTCAGTGCTCGGGCTACGACGCCAGACCATCGCCGCAGCGACGGGCAACCCACGCAGTCGCGCCGTGGCCGAGCGGCTGGGTTTCCAACTCGAAGGCGTGCTGCGCAACGCCGAACAGCTCTACGGCCGCAGCGTGGACCACGCGCTGTACGCACAGACGTTCGAAGACTGGGAGCAGGGAGCCCGCGCCACCGCGGATCGGAGTGCCATCAGCCCAGGCATCGCCCCGCGCAGTATCGAAGTGCGTGCCATGACTCCGGCAGATCTCCGCGAAGCCTTGGCACTTTGGAACGTTACCGAGGGCATGGGGCTTTCGTCCGAGGAGACGGAACCGATGCTCGCCGCCTTTCTCGCGCGCAACCCGGGATTGAGTGCCGTGGCGCGATCCGCCGACGGCGCGCTGGCCGGAGCCGTTCTGGCGGGAAATGACGGGCGACGTGGGTTCCTCTATCATCTGGCGGTCACGCCAGCGAAGCGCGGACACGGCCGCGGACGCGCGATGGTCGCGTTTGCGCTCGCCGGGCTCCGCGCCGCCGGCATCGCACGCACGTCCCTGCTCGTCTATGCGAACAACGAGGCCGGCCAGGCGTTCTGGCGCCACCTCGATTGGGTGGCGCGTCACGACTTGGTGCTCATGCAAACAAAGCACGAGCTCGACAGCTGAACCCCGCCTCCGCGTGAACTCACGATCCGAGCCTGAACCTGAACACCGGGACAGCGTGAACGCCAAGGTCATGGCTGATCCGCGGTTGAAAGAC
>CAYVDZ010000077.1:0-12373 GCA_964450575.1 uncultured Opitutus sp. | reverse complement strand
CATAGGCCTGGTCGGGATGCGCCAGGTCCGGCAGCAGTTTCGCCGCGATGACGCCCGGAGCCGCGATTATAAACAACGCGACCATCTTGAGCAGCGCTGCAAACAGCGCCCCCATCTTCGCATGGAAAAGACTCCGCGCCGCCAGCGCCCGCTGCACATAATCATGATCCGTACAATGACCATGCACTCCAAGAATGAGCGCCCCGGTCACCATCGGCAGCCAGCCAAACGGGTGGTCCCACGGCTGCACCACCGACCACAGGCTGTTCCCACGCGCATCATAAGTGGACAATACTCCCGTCCAGCCACCGACCGCAGCAAGGCTCACGAGAAATGTCACGACCCCTCCGCCCACCAGCAGCGTGGCCTGTAGCAGGTCCGTCCATAACACCGATCGCAACCCGCCAAAAATAGTATAGGTGCCCGCCGCCGCGGCGATCAGTCCCACGGCCAGATTAAACTGCGTCGTGCCCTCCCACCCCATCAAACCGGTGAGGACGGTAGCTCCGGCGTAAAGCGCCGTCGCAATATTAGCGGCCAGGATCATCGCTATATTGATCCCGGAGACAAACAGGCGTGCACCCGGGCTGTACCGCCGCTCGAAAAATTCGGGCGCGGTCCGCAGCCTCATCTTCAAGTAGACATCGACAAAGAACGACCCCAGCAGCACGAAACAAAACGCTCCCACCAGCTGAAAGGCCCCCGCCGCCAGGCCGATTACGTAGGCGAGGCCCGCCTGTCCCACAAACTGCTGGCTCGAGATATTCGCCGAAAACATCGAGGCGCCAATCAGCGGCCAGGTCGCTTCCCGGTCAGCCAGAAACAACGCCTCGGCGTCCTTGATCTTCCGCCGGCCAAACCAAATCCCGAGCGCAATCGTCAGTAGGAAATAGCCCGCAACCATTCCGGCATCGAGCGTCGAGATCCGCAGTGTCGTCATCGGGGCGGCATCACAGTCGGGCCGCGGGGATTCCGGAAAGGTGCATCCACTGATCCCCTACCTCCCGCTGCCAGGCGTCAAGCCGCGACCCAAGCCGCGCCATAATCGGCTGCGATTCCGGCCGGTGCGACTGATCAGCCATCTCGTCGGGATCGGTCTCAAGGTCAAAAAGCTGAACGCGCACGCGGCCGTTCACCTTATAGACAATGAGTTTCCACCGCTCCTCCATCATCATCCGCTGGCAATCCATATAAAGCGCCCCGAGCTCTTCGCGGATCGGCGGCGCTCCCGGAACCAGGCCCGGAACCAGGCTGCGGCTCTCGATCCCGTCGGGAGGATTTATCCCGACGAGTTCACAGAGGGTTGCGTATACGTCCAATGAATACGCGAGCACCGCGCACTGCCGGCCCCGCGGCAGGCCCGGCCCCCGCAGAATCAAGGGCACGCGCCGACTGTGTTCGTAGAGGTTCTGCTTGCCCATCAAACCGTGACCGCCCAGCGCGAGGCCGTGATCGGATACGTACACCACAATCGTGTTCTCCTCGTCTCCCGTCTCGCGCAGGGCACCGAACAGCCGGCCGAGACACGCATCATGATGCGAGATCATCCCATAGTAGTCGGCCAGGTGCTGCCGCACCTCCGCAGGTTGTCGCGGCGACGCCGCTAATTGCTCGTCGCGAACGGCGAGTTCGCCGTTATCGAAGGCATGCCGGGGCTGGAAATTCGCGGGGAGCGGGATGCGTTTCGGATCATACAGCGCGCGGAACTGCTCCGGGGGCGTCCGCGGATCATGGGGCGAGGTCAGGGCGACACAGGCGAAGAAGGGCCGGGTTCGCGAGCGGCCACGCACGAACGCTTCCGCTTCGCCGCAGAAGAGTTCACTGGAGAAACCCTGCGCAACCCGGGGCGATACTCCTCTCCGGATTTCCTCGAGATCACGCACCGGGACCGCGCGGTGATCGCACATCCCGCCCACAAAGATCGAGCGCCCCTGGTCGAACGATCGCAACAGCGCCGCTTCATCATTGTGCCATTTGCCGGTGAAAAACGTCTCGTACCCCACCGTGCGCAACCACTCCGGCAACGTCGCCGCATCGGCCGGCAAGGTAACTTGAAACTCCGGGTTCGCGACCAGGTGCGGAGCCGCATCCGCACGTATCACTGTGCGCCCCGTCAGCAAACACGCCCGGGACGGCGCACACACCGCCGGCATCAAGCTGCCCATGATTCCGGCGCGGGTGAAAGTCGTTCCATCGCGCACCAACGTATCCAGGGTGGGCGTACGCACCACGGGGTGGCCCAACGCCCCGATCGCCGCCGCTTGGTGATCGTCGGCGATGACCAGGAGAATATTCGGCGGAGCGGACCGGACCATGATGGGATTGCGAAGGGGTAAGGCCGCAGCCGGACGGCCGCGGGCTGGCTGAACGGGTTAACGCTTGCAGCGGGCCGCTCGAATCCTTTCAGACTGCAACAGTGCAATAACCCCCATGCCTGCCCGCCCCATTCTCAAGGATATTGCGAAGAAAACCCGGCTCAGCCTTTCCGCCGTGTCCCTCGCTCTGCGCAAACCCGATGCGTTGCCCCCCGCCACGGTGGCTCGCGTGCGGCGGGCGGCCGACGCGTTGGGCTATACA
This sequence comes from uncultured Opitutus sp., assembly GCA_964450575.1. Taxonomy (GTDB): domain Bacteria; phylum Verrucomicrobiota; class Verrucomicrobiia; order Opitutales; family Opitutaceae; genus ER46. The sequence goes on along the minus strand of CAYVDZ010000077.1, from coordinate 9,796 downwards.
CCCGACCCGGCTTTGAGCGCTCTCGCCGCCTATCGCAGTCGCCAGCGCGTGCGGCAAAGTTTCTCCGTCATCGCGCTCGTCTCGGACTGGCCGAAGCGCAACGACTGGTTTCATCGTCCCAGCGCGCAAAAATTGTGGGAGGGCGCCAGTGCCCGCGCCACCGCCCTGGGTTACTCACTGCAACACCTCTGGGCGCGCGAGGACAACGCGTCTCCCCATCGTTTCAGCCAGATTCTCGTGAACCGCGGCATCCGCGGCGTCATTCTCGCGCCCTTCGAACATCCGGAGGCGCGATTCGATCTCGCGTGGGAAAACTTCGCCGTGGTCACGATCGAGCGTCCCGCTCACTACACCACGTTTCACCATGTTGTGCCCAGCTACTACGCCGATATGCTGCGGGTCTGGCAGGAGCTTCGCGTCCGCGGGTACCAGCGGATTGGTCTGTCGATCGATGGCCATCTCGCCCACCGCGTCGCGCATCAATGGGAGGCCGCCCATAATTTCGAACAGGCGCGAATAGGCGCCAACCTCGACGCGGTCCCGACGCTTATAGGCCGCAGCGTCGATCCTCCCAGCCGGGTTCTGGAATGGGTCCAGCGCCATCGACCGGATGCCATCATTAGCCGCAGCGACCATGGTTATCAGACGCTGCGAGCAGCCGGGGTCCGCATTCCCGCGGAGATCGGGTATGTGAGCCTGAATGTAATCGATGACGCCCCTGGCGTCAGCGGGATCCTGCAACCGCGCGACGTAATGGGCGCCGCGGCCGTGGACGCCCTGAATGCCTTACTCCTCGTCGGTCATCGCGGTCCCGGTGCGTCGTCGCTCGGAACGCATGTTGACGGCGTGTGGCACGAGGGGCGAACGGTCCGTCCGGCAGCATCCGACGGAGCGCGCGCGGTGAGCATGCGCACCCCGGAACGAATCACGTCTCCTTCTCAATAATCATTACGGAGGAGTCGTCCGCCGATAGGTTGCAAGATAACGCGCCTCGCCGACCTGGGCGCTGAAACCTTCCGGTAGGATACCATCCAACCCGTAACACACCCGTAACCGATCCTTGGTGAGCTGGAAAATGCAGGGAATCGTGCGCTCCGTATTGGGGCCTTCCACTCCGGTCAGCAGCAACGTTCGCTGCCCGGCGGTCGCGTCCACCACGAACGTCCCACGATCCGAAACCAACCCGCCGAAGCGGACCTCGTACCCGCACACGGCGAACGTTAGTATCATGTTCGTCGTTACGAGTTCCGGCGCAGCTTCGCCCGCGAGTTCGGCCCGCACCATCTGCCAATTGCCTTCCAGTTTGCTTTCCACGCCGCCAGCAAAACTCCATTCGGCCGCAATGCAAAGCGGACTTCTGCCCGATCGCCCTCCCTCGCGCCCGGACGTGGCCGCGTTCACGCCGCAGGTCCTGGCGGCCGACAGCCAAATGGTTGACGATCGAAGCACGCCGCCAATGTCCACTTCGTGCGCCTGCTTTCCCCCGGGAAGAACGCCCTCGATTTCACGCTCGCGTACTACGTTGGCCGCGCCGCCGCCACGGACGCCAACGCCCATTTTCACATCATTTCGCGCGACAAGGGCTTCGATCCGTTGATCGAACATCTGCGGCACAATCAGGTTAAAGCCACCCGGCATGACGCCTTTGAGAATCTTCCTTTCTTAAAGAAGTCCGCCTCGAGCCCGATTGAGAGCAACCGGATCGATCACGTGATCGTTCGTCTCAATAAGCACTCCATGAATCGCCCCAAACGGCGCGCCACGCTACTCTCCCATCTGCAGGACGGTTTTCAGCTCACCGATCAGGACGCCGAGGCTTTGGTCAACGAGCTGCGTCTCCGCCACTATATCGTGATCGATGCCAAGGGCGCCGTCACCTATCAACTTCCGCCGACCGACCGCTGACCGTCCCACCCGCCGTGCACTACGCGGCCCCCCGCCCTTACATTCTCGTGCGAAGCCACGCCACCAGCAGCGCGACCAGCACGAGCAACACACCGATCAGTTCACTAACGCGGCGGACCCAGAGATGCAGCAGCGGCTTCATGGTATAACCATCAGACGATTTTAAAGCGTTCCGAATAGACCCGGCGCCAGTCGACTCCGAGCTTGTTCAGTGAAATCTCAGCGATGTCCATCAAGGGCTCGGGGCCGCAAATGAAATACTCGAACGTGTTCGGATCCGGAGGCAAATAGCGCGCCAGCATTTCCTCGGTCAGGAATCCGCTTTCGCCAGTCCAGCCGTCGGGCGGCTCTAAAATAACATGCACAACTTGCAACGTGAGTTGAGTTTCGAGTTCCGCGATCTCGTCCCGAAACGCGACGTCGTCCCAGTCCGTATTCGCATAAATTAAGACGGCCGGATGCGTGCTCCGTTCTTGTTTCATCGTCCGGAGAAGGCTGATCGCCGGAGTCACTCCGATCCCGCCGACGATTATAAATAACCCCATGGTCGGGTGCGGATCGCGGGTGAATCCGCCCAAGGGTCCTTCGATATACGCGTGGTTTCCGACCTTCATATCCTTCCACGTCGAGGTAAAATCGCCCAGCGCCTTGGCCGCAAACTGCACGTGGCGGTCGTTGGCCGCACTCACAAATGAGAACGGATGCTGCTGCAACGTAAACGGCGTCGATCGGAGTGTAATCCACGCAAATTGTCCGGCCTGATACTTCAGACCCGCATGACCTTCGGGCTCCAAGGTGAGCACCGTGACATCCCCCGGTTGCGGCTCAACCGCTGTAATGCGATAGCGGCGTTTCCGGGCGCGATACGGCCGCACGACCCGCGAATGCACCACGAGATACATCGCCGTGACCGCATAGCCGGCCCAGAGGACCTTCTTCCACAGCGGATCGAGATAGTGCCCAACCTGGATCCCGTGGACCACGCCCGTAAATACGATCGAGAGGGCGAGCAGCCCGTGGACTAGGCGCCACCATTCGTAGGTCAAACGGACGCTCTCCCGCCACAACGTCGTCACGATCAAGGCCGTGATGGCGAGGGTCACATAGATCAAGGCCACCGCCCGGAGAAAGTTTACCCGCGGGTCAAAATATAATATGAACTCCCGTTCCGCAAGAATGAGGACCACGGGGTGCAAGAGGACAAAAACGAATCCCACGATTCCCAACTGGCGATGCAGCTGGAGCACATTGTCGGTGCCAAATGAAGGCACGATCTTCGCGAAGCGGCCGGAAAATAGAAACTGGATACACATCAGGCCCATGCCGATGAATCCGAGCCCCACGCCAAACTCGACGGCGAGCTTGCGGGCCGCCGGCGCCGGAGGCAGCAGCCCAAGGCCCAGCGGCACGAGCGCCAGCGCGAACGCGACTCCGAGCCACATCAGGGCGGCGCCAATGCGGTACTTGGGTCCTCGCCCGGCCGACGTCATGTCACAGGAATTTGGGTACGTTGTTTCGAAACCAGCGTCGACCGGATGCAAACCATCACCGACTGATGGCGGTGAAGGCGGCCGATTTCCGCGGCGCACACGGCGCCGCTACTCCTTCGAGATCCGGCCGAGCAGGACACCGGCGACCAAGCCAATCCCAAAGACCATCCCGAGCGACTGATAGGGATGGGCGCGAATGGCGACATCCGCCGTCTTCGCGCCACTCGCGACCTTCCGCCGCGCGTCGCCATAGACATTTGCCAGTTCATCCTGCGCGGTGCGGAACTGCTGCCGCAAGCCCGCGATGGCGTTCTCGGAATGGCGCGACAACTTGTCACTGCTCAGGATCTCCTCGGCTTCGGAGATCAGGTTCCGAAGGTCACGCGCGATCTCTTCGGTCTTTTTCGAAAATGTACCGGTTTGGAATTTCATCGTACATCTACTTTACGCAAAACGTTGAAGTTCGCAAACGGGGCTTACACCCCATGCGAGCGGCGATCATGACGCACCCCCATGGAGTTGCGAAATGGGACCTGCTCACGCTGCGAAACCGAACCGATAGCGTTCTTCCTCCGGTTTGATATTAAGTGAGGTGCAAATCAGCCGTGAGGCGATTCCAGCGGCCGCGATCTTCACCATTCGGTCAAAATCAACCCCAGGCAGGTCGGCCCCTTCGTGCTTGATGGCATGAATCGCCATGCCGTGCTCCAGCAGATTCTGGAGAAACTCTTCTGCCGCAATCGGGTCATCCGTGAAATACTGCAGGATCTCCGGCGGGGAATGTTTGCGAAAGCGGAGGCTATATTCGATACAGTATTTCTTGAGCATGGCGTTTTTCTCCCGTTGAAGGTTGCTGCCTCTTCGTGAGGCGCCTTTAGTTCCATATCATACGCCACGGCCCGATCCCGGGCTGGGCAATACTTGTCCATTCCATCCCGGTTTTTGTCGTTGTCCGCTCCCAAGCTCAGACATGAATGACCGGCGCAGCGAATGGCCGGCGAAGCACGCAAAGATCCCCAGGGTGCGGGTGCTAAATTTCGATCCTACCGTACCTCGGTGCGGATCGAGGAATCGGCGACGGACGAGCATGCCGCGGGCGCAACCGCAGGCTCCGGCCAGCAGGGCGCCCTGTGACACGAGCGACGTCGATTTCCGAACCCGGGCATGAGACTCCGGCGCGTGGACCTTTGGCCCTACGCCTGGCCCCGGGGCGGTTTGAAACCGTTCGGGCTTTCGCCGCCGTTCGGGCGGTCTAATGCCGGCTCCTGAGCTCAACGATTGCAGCCATCAGCGGAGAATCGATCAGGTTTAAACACCCACCGCCAGATTTGGCTCGGCTCGCGACCTCTCCGGCGATTAGGTTGGGTGCACCCCGCCAGTCTTCCCGCCCCGCTTCGCTGCCTTGATCGGCGCACGCGAGCTTGGTTCAACTTCCCCTTCCCTCAATGATACTCTTTTCGTTGCTCGCTCCAGTCATGAACTCCTTTGCCGGCCCGGGGTTTTTTCTGGCCGCGTTGGACGTCGGAACGTTGTCCCTGCTCGCCACCCTGCCCATCGTGGTGGTGGGCGTACTGCTCGTTGGACTACGCTGGCCGGCGAGTCGGGCCATGCCGGTATCCTATCTGGTGGCGGCGGGGCTGGCGCTCTTCGTGTGGCAGGTTTCCCTCGCCAGGGTCGCTGCCGCGACAGTCAACGGGCTCGTGGTCGCGGCCACCCTGCTCTATATCATTTTTGGCGCCATTCTCCTGCTCAACACCCTGCAGGAAAGCGGCGCGATGCGGTCCATTCGCCAGGGTTTCACCGGAATCACGCAGGATCGACGTATCCAGGTTATCATTATTGCGTGGTTGTTCGGGTCTTTCATTGAAGGGGCGGCGGGGTTCGGCACGCCGGCCGCCGTGGCGGTCCCGCTGCTCGTCGGGTTGGGTTTTCCCGGTATGGCGGCCGTGCTTGCAGGCATGATCATCCAGAGCACCCCGGTTTCCTTCGGTGCCGTCGGCACTCCCATTCTGGTCGGAGTCAACAGCGGCTTGACGGGCGACCCCGGCGTGCTCGCCTACGCACAGGCCCACGCCGCCGACTGGCACGGCTTTCTTCGCTTGATCGGCGGGCGCGTCGCCATCCTTCACGGCGTAACCGGAGTGATCATACCGTTGTTTGTCGTGGCGTTGATGACACGGTTCTTCGGTAAAAACCGTTCGTTTTCCGAAGGCCTCGCCGTCTGGAAGTTCGCGCTCTTCGCCGCCCTCGCGATGATCGTGCCGTATGTTGCCATCGCTCATCTGCTCGGGCCGGAATTTCCCTCCATGGTGGGGGCTCTCGTCGGACTGGCGATCGTCGTCACCGCGGCCAAAGCCGGCTGGTTGATGCCGGATCGAACCCAACCTTGGGACTTCGACCGAAAGGAAAACTGGGACCCCGAATGGACCGGCTCGGTCGAGATCCGCAACATCGTTCACAAGGACGGTGAAATGGGCCTGCTGAAGGCTTGGCTACCGTACATTCTCGTGGCCGGCATCCTCGTACTCTCGCGTCTCCGGGAGCTGCCGTTTTTTGAAACCTGGTTCGGCCCGACCCGCCAATCCCTCGGCGCCCTGATTCGTTCCTGGAGCATGAGCATTCCGAACATTTTCGGCTCTGGAATCACCGCGCGGGTGGAACCGCTTTATCTCCCGGGAACGGTCTTCATTCTCGTCGCGATCATCACCTGGTATCTGCACCAGATGAGTGGGGCCGCGTTCGCGCGGGCCTGTCGCCACTCCGGCCGGACCATCGTCAGCGCCTCCGTCGCACTCGTGTTCACCGTCCCGATGGTCCAGGTGTTTATCAACAGCGATGGCGGCGCCGCCGGCTACGGAAAAATGCCCATCGCGCTCGCGGAAGGCGTCGCGGCCCTGACCGGTTCCGCTTGGCCGATCTTTGCCCCGTTCATCGGCGGATTCGGCGCCTTTGTCGCCGGCAGCAATACCGTGAGCAACATGATGTTCTCGTTGTTCCAATTCGACATGGGCACCCGCATCGGCGCCGACCCTTCCTGGGTCGTCGCGCTGCAAGCCGTGGGTGGGGCGGCCGGCAATATCATCTGCGTGCATAACGTGGTCGCGGCCGCCGCCGTCGTCGGCCTCGTGGGTCGCGAAGGCGCCGTGATCCGCAAGACGCTCCTCCCGTTTGCCTACTATGCCCTCATGGCCGGGTCGCTCGGCTACGCGATCATCTCGTATCAGACTCATGGATTCATGAACGCCGGTACCTTCATCGTCGCCGCGCTGACGATCACGATCATCACCGTGATCGCCCGGTATGGCCGCACGCCCGCATCTCCGACGGTGGTCACCGCCCAAGCCACCAACCCCACTGCTTCCGACCACGTTCCGTCGCAGAAGCCCTGATCGCACTCGCTCCCCGCCTCGTCATGACACTCCCCTTGCGTGGTTCGGTTCAGCGCCTCGCGTCACTGCTCCTCCTGTTCGCCGCGCCGCTCCCGTCGTTCGGGGCGCCGGCGCCCAGTCCGGCGGTGAACAACCGTAATGTAATTCTGGTTACGCTGGACGGTCTGCGCTGGCAGGAGGTCTTTCGCGGTCCCGAGGAAGCGATGATCAACACCGAGTTCGGCGGCATCGCAGAGAATTCCGTGAGCAAGGTCCGGGAGTCCGTGCGCGGCCCTGACCGCGAATCCCGCCGCCAACACCTGATGCCGTTCCTCTGGGGAGACATTATTCCCAAGGGCCAGATTTTCGGCAATCGCGACCAGGGCAGCCGTATGAACGTGGCCAATGCCGAATGGTTCTCCTACCCGGGCTATAATGAGATTCTCTGCGGGTTTCCCGACCCTCTGGTCACCTCCAACGCCCCGATCCCGAATCGCAATGTCACGGTGCTCGAGTGGCTGAATGGACGCGGTCCGCTGGCGGGACGCGTCACCGCCGCAACCACGTGGCACGTGTTTCCCGCCATCATCAATGTCGGCCGGAGCCGCCTGCCCGTCTGGGTTTCCACCCAGAACCCCTCGCTCGCCGCGCGCTCACCGCGCTTCGCGGAGATCGACCGCTGGATGCGCGACGTTCCCATTAAGGCCAGTGACGAGCATTACGATGCCTTTGGCTTCCATGCCGCCCTGACGATGATAGATGAGTTCCGTCCGCGTGTCCTTTATATTGCGCTCGGCGAAGCCGACACCAACGCGCACCGCCGCCGGTATGATACCTATCTCGAATCTATTACCCGCAGCGATCGCTTCCTGCGCGAACTGTGGGAGAAATTGCAGTCGATCGAGCAGTACCGCGACAACACCACGCTGATCATCACCACGGATCACGGCCGCGGACACGAGCCGAAGGACTGGATCAATCATAACAAAAAAACCCCCGGGGCAGACGAGACCTGGCTCGCCATCATCGGGCCGGACATCCCGGCACGAGGACAGCGGACGGATCATCCCGCAGTCTTTTCCGCGCAAGTGGCGGCCACCGTGGCCGCGGCCGTCGGTGAAGATTTCGCCGCGGCAGTGCCTCGCGCTGCAGCAACACTTCCGATCCGCTGAACAGAACTACGTCGGGCCGAGGGCGGAAATCAGAGAAGTGATACAGACATTCCTGTCTGTTCCGAGGGTCGCGCCTGAAGACAGGCAGGAATGCCTGTGTCACTTTATCAGAGTCGCAGCAGTTGCTTGCCGGGAAAGTGATACAGACATTCCTGTCTGTTCCGAGAATCGGCCCCTGAAGACAGGCGGCTCAAGCCGGGTAAAGCCCAGACGCCACTTGCGATCAGAGTTCGACGACGCGATTGGTCTGCGCGGATTCGGTCGCCGCGAGCGCAATGCGTTGCGCCGCGATGCCGTCAGCGACGGTGATTGGCGGCGGGAGACCGCGTTTCAAGTTCTGCACGAAGTCCTGGAGTTGGACAATATAAGCGTTCTCGAAACGCTCATAGAATCCCGGCACGGTGTCGTGGGCGATCGAGCCGTTCTTCAGCACCAAGATCGGAGTCTCACGATCATAACCGATCTGGATGGTGCCTTCGGTGCCAAGGATCTCGGTGTGAATTCCGTATCCATAAACACCATTCCGGCTGAGACTCACCACGCCGATGCAGCCATTGGCAAAACGCAGATTCGTGATCGCATTGTCCCAATCGCCAATGCCCTCCATTTCCGGATACGCCAACACGCCGCCCGTGCTATAGACACTCGCCACGTCGCCCATGAACCAGCGGGCCAGATCGAAGTCATGGATTCCCATGTCGATGAAGAGACCGCCGCTGTTCTCCGGCCGGAGATAATCCACACTGGGCCGTTCCTTGTCCTTCGAGGTGGATTTGAAGACACACGGCTTCCCAATCGCGCCGGCGTCGATCTTCTTTTTCGCGGCGGCGTAACCGGCGTCAAAGCGACGCATGAAACCCAGTTGGAAAAACACCCCGCTGCTCGCGACCGCTTCCTGCATGGCCTGCGCATCGGCGAGGCCGAGCGAGAGCGGTTTCTCACAAAAGATGGGCTTGCCCGCCCGCGCGGCCGCCACGACGACGTCCTTGTGGAGCTTGGTCGGAGTCATGACGACGACAGCATCGACCGCCGGATCGTTCACGAGGTCATGGAAATCCACATGCGCCTTGGCGGCGCCAAATTCGTCGCGCGTCGCCTCGGCGGCCTCGCGGCGCACATCGGAAACGGCATACAGCGTCGCGCCGGGCACACGCGTGGCCAGATAGCGCGCATACGCGATGCCCATGCGGCCGGTGCCGACCAGACCCGTCCTCAGCCGGGCACTCCCGGGGGAAGAAGGCGCGCGTTCAGCGGCGGCAGATGAGGATGCCGGCGTGGCCGGCAGGGAAGCTTCTGGGTTCGCGGTCATTTGATGAGTTCGATCGAGACAGGACTAAAGGTTTCGATGGTTTCGCCCCGCAACAGCCGGGCCGCGTTCTCCACTGCGATCGCGCCCATGCGGGCCGGAAACTGAGCGACGGTGGCGGCCATCGTTCCTTTCTGAATCGCAGCGCGGGCCTCGGGCTGGGCGTCAAAGCCGACGACAAGAATCTTTCCACTCTTGCCCGCCGCGCCAATCGCCTCGACCGCTCCGAGCGCCATCAAATCATTACAGGCAAACAACGCATCGATCGAGGGATTCGCCTGCAGGATGTTTTGAAAAACACCATGGGTCGCAGGGTGAGTTGGGCCAAGATTGAGGGTCGTATAATGTTCTTCCCTTAATTCGGATACCTCTGTTTTTTTTTCTGATTCTGTCAACATGTGAAATTACCTTCCAAACATCTGGTCTTTTTTATCATCCCTGGTAGGATCTTCAAGCGTATATTCTTTTCTCATTGGAAAATATCCAAGGTCATCTACATTTAAAATCCTTTTGAGATTGGGATGGCCGTTAAAAACAATTCCATAGAAATCAAAG
>CAYVDZ010000076.1:0-12549 GCA_964450575.1 uncultured Opitutus sp. | reverse complement strand
ACCGGGTCCATTGCCCAAAGAACAAATATTGGATGAACGTATAGGCTTCGGCGCGGATGGTGACATCGGCCGGCAGACGCATCGTTTTGGCCGCGGAGAGCGAGCGCGCTTGGACGGGCCATTCCCACCACGGTTTACCGCCGAAATGATCCTTCAGCGCCGAGAACAACGCATAATCGGCGATCCACGCGGCGTGTTTCTTCTGAAATGCGGTGAAGTCGCCATAAGGCAGCTCGGGTTTCGAATTCCGGATCCAGGTGGCGTGGGCCGCGAAGAGCAGGGGAGGCTTGTGTTCGTAAAGCGCGCCATAGTCGACGTGGTCGCGGCCCAGACGGCGGAGCGGTTGGAGATCCGCATCCGTGAGCAATCCGGCCGAAACCAACGGCACGAGATCGATGAGATAGGGATTACCGGCAAACGACGAAAAGCACTGATAGGGCGAATCGCCGTAGCCGGTTGGTCCAAGAGGACACAACTGCCAGTACTTCACGGCGGTCGCCGCGAAAAAATCCACCAAATCGAATGCCGCTTGATCAAAGACGCCAATCCCTTGATCGCTGGGTAACGACGTGGGATGAACCAAGACGCCCGTGACGCGGCGATCAAGCCAGTTGAAAAGTCCGGTGGAAGAAGGGCCCATCGGGCGGGAGTCGGAAGCCGGCGTGGTCATGGAAAGAAGACTTCGGTATCTGCACAAACAATCAACTTAACATAATCTGAATTGTACGACGAAAACCGGGGCTTGGATTTCAGAGGGCCGGCGGCTACCTGGCGATGCCCCAGTGTTTAGTAAACGGATAATACACCACCACGGGTCGGCCGACCACGTCCTTTGCCGGGACATAACCCCAATATCGGCTATCCTGACTATTTGCCGAATTATCGCCCATCGCGAAATAGCTGTTCTCCGGGATCTTCAGGGATTCGCCGGCTTTCAAATATCCCCCCGGCACATTGAAGTACCCTTTGTGATTCGGATCTCGTTTCGCATTCGCGGCGAACGCTCCGGCGCCGGTGATCGGTGCGCCATTCCGAAGCAAGACCGGTTCGCGAATCTCCAAGGTGTCTCCAGGCCCGCCGACCAAACGCTTGATGTAATATTGTTCCAACGGTTCCCCGCGCGGACCACGCATATATTCGCTGTTGATATTATCGGTCCGAAAAACAAAGCCCTGCCCGACCTTTGGCTGCATAAAATGATAACTTACCCGGTCGACGAACAGCTGGTCGCCGGTGATGATATCGAACGAAATGATCGGTTTTCCGCGTTCGGCCGGACGCGGCAGTGACACTTCCCGAATCCCACGAGGGCCGATGGTGGCCGTTTGCGCGAGTCGGGCTCGGGCCTCGTAGTTCAATCCGGTGGCTTCTTCGAAGGCCCAGTCGAAATCGAAATCAGCCGGGACTTGAATCCGCACCGGCGTGCCGTTTACATGAAAGGTATACTCACGATTCACCGTCGGGAAGATCAGCCACGTCCGTCCCGGCTTTTGCTCGTAATGAATCCGGCCGCCTGACGAAAGCGAAACAGGAATGGTCACGGTGCCAGACGCGGGGGCGATCATCTCCTTGTGGCGTGCTCCGAAGAGTACAAAACGCACGCCCTTCATCACCAACCCCGGGGCCTCGGCCGGATCTTTCCAGACCTCCGGAGTCATCCCGTTATAGGTGGGCCACATCGAATTGGTCGGGATCTTGAAAGGCTGCACAAAGTACGTGCGGATTCCGAGAATCACGATGGCGGCGACGAGAAAGAACTCGATGTTCTCCACCAGGGCCGACTTCGGATAAATCGCCCCACCCGTTCTTCGTAGCACTCCTTCCAGTTGCTCGATGGTGAGTTTCAGTTTCTCCGCTCCGGCGCGCTCCTTCAAAAGCGTCTGCAACCGGGAAATGTGCGACTGCAATTCCGCCACCTGCGCCGGCGCCAGGACGTCGCGCCGGTAGTGGTAAACCTTGTCCGCGAGCTCGAGCCAGTTGCTCGCATTACCGCGCATTTTCTCCTCGTTGGAAAAGGGCCGGCTAACCCAGCGGGCTAGCGTGGCAAACGGCCAGACGAGTAACTCAACAACGGCAGCCATGGTTGGGAAGAATTTTAATTGCTACTCTGCAGCACCTTGATAAAAGCATCCGGCGGGATCGAGACTTTGCCGAACTGTTTCATCTTCTTTTTGCCCTCTTTTTGCTTATCCAGAAGTTTGCGCTTACGGCTGATATCGCCGCCATAACACTTCGAGGTGACGTCTTTGCGCATCTCCTTCACGTTGTCACGCGCGATGATCTTTCCGCCAATCGCCGCCTGAATCGCGACTTTGAACATCTGCGGCGGAATGATCTCCGCGAGCTTTTCGCAGAGAGCCCGGCCTTTGGTTTCCGCTTTGTCGCGATGCACGATGCTGGCAAATGCATCCACCGGCTCGGCGTTGATCAGGATGTCCATCTTCACGAGGTCGGCCGGGCGATACGCCCCGAGTTCGTAATCCATCGAACCGTAGCCGTGTGTGATGCTCTTCAGTCGATCGTTGAAATCGACGAGGATCTCATTGAGCGGCAGCGTACATTTCAACATCACCCGGTTCATGTCGAGCGTGTCGGTATGATCACAGAGCCCGCGCTTCTCCATGATGAGCCCGAGAATGTCGCCCATCGAGTCGTTGGGCAGAATAATCGAGGCGTTGATCGTCGGTTCGCGAATCTCCAAAATCGTCCCGGGATCCGGCAGGTTAACCGGATTGTCGACTTCCGTCACCACGCCGCCGTGCGCCACCACGTGGTAAACAACGCTTGGATACGTGGAGATAATTTCCACGTCATGTTCACGCCGGATCCGCTCCTGGATGATTTCCATGTGGAGCAGGCCAAGGAAGCCACAGCGGAAGCCAAATCCGAGGGCAAGCGAGCTTTCGGATGAGTAAACGAAGGCCGAATCATTGAGCCGCAACCGGCCGAGCGCGGCCTTGAGCTTTTCATAGTCGGCGCTCTCGAGCGGATACAATCCGCAAAATACCATCGGCCGAACCTCTTTATAGCCCGGAAGCATATCCTTGGCCGCTTTGTTCGCGATCGTGATCGTGTCGCCAATCTTGATGTCGGCTGTGCTCTTGATGCTGGAAATAACGTAGCCCACATCGCCGGCGCTAAGCATCTCAACCTTCAGCATTTTCGGCGTGAAGATCCCCACTTCCTTTACTTCCGATTTCACGCCGTTGCTCATCAAGAGCATCTGTTCACCGGCCTTAATCGTGCCGGAAAAGACGCGAGCGTAGGAAATAACGCCTCGATACGAATCGAAGAGCGAATCGAACACGAGGGCGCGTGTTTGCGGATACTCGGTCCAGCGCGGCGGCGGCACCCGGGCCACCACGGCTTCAAGAATATCCTCAATGCCGATTCCCGATTTCCCGCTGGCGAGAATCGCCTCCTCCGCCGGAATCGTCAGAATGTCCTCGAGTTGCTTAATACAGAGCTCGAGATTCGCACTCGGCAAATCGATCTTGTTGATGACCGGAATGACCTTGAGTTTCTGGGAAAAAGCGAGTTGCGCGTTGGCGACGGTCTGCGCCTCGACGCCCTGAGACGCATCGATCAACAGCACCGCGCCTTCACAGGCGGCGAGACTGCGTGAGACTTCGTAGGAGAAGTCCACGTGGCCAGGCGTGTCCATGAGGTTCAGCTTATAAAGGTGACCATCCTTCGCGCGGTATTCCAACCGGACAGGATGGGACTTGATCGTGATCCCGCGCTCTTTCTCGAGGTCCATTCCATCGAGATGCTGGTCCGTCATGACCCGTTGCTCGACGGTGTTGGTGAACTCCAGCAACCGATCCGAAAGGGTCGTCTTCCCGTGGTCGACGTGCGCGATGATGCAAAAATTACGTGTGTAGCGAGAAGGCATTTCGTTTTCAGGCCGCGTTGGGAACGACGTCGGCAAATTCAGCAAAGCTCTTTACCACCCAGGTTTTCTCGGTCCGGCGGGCCAGTCCACTGAGCACCCCACCCGGTCCCAGTTCCCAGAATTCCGTGGCCCCCGCCGCCGCTGCGGCCCGCATGCAGTCTTCCCATAACACGGGAGAGACCACTTGCTTTACGAGCGCAGCTTTGATGGCGATCGGGTCGGAAACAGGTTGTCCAGTGGTGTTGGTCAGCACGGTGAAGCGTGGGGCGGAAAAAGGTACTGAATCCAGAAAAGCCGCAAACGCCATCCGCGCCGGCTCCATCAGGCGCGAATGGTACGCGCCGGCCACATTCAGAGAAATCACTTTTTTGATCCCCCGGTCTTTCGCAGCTGCAACCGCCCCATCGACCTTCGCCTTGTCGCCAGAAACGATGATCTGGCCGGGCGCGTTGAAATTAGCCGCCTCAATGTCGAAATCACGACAGAGTTCCTGCACTTTGGCGCGCTCCTCACCGATGATGGCCGCCATGCCGCCGGTCGTCCGCTCACACGCTTGCTGCATCAAGCGCCCCCGCTCGGCCACGACTCGCAGACCCGTGGCAAAGTCGAATACGCCGGCCGCACAATACGCCGTGACCTCGCCCAAACTAAGGCCCAAAGCCAGCTCCGGTTCGCCCGCCGGGAGTTTTCCTGCTTCCTGAAGTGCTGACAGCAAGGCCATTCCGTGCACAAACAAGGCCGGTTGGCACACCTTCGTTTGCGTCAACTCCGCTTCCGGACCTTCAAAGCTCAACTGAGCCAAATCCCAGCCTAGCACAGAGTTCGCCTCGTCGTAAAGCGCGCGTGCAGCCGCGGACTGTCCCGCCAGGGACTTACCCATTCCGACCTTTTGGGCTCCCTGCCCTGCAAATAAAAGTGCCAGTGCCATCGATGAAACGTGCGACACAAGCGTCCGCCCCCGGGAATCCAAGCCCTAAAAACGCTTCAGTTGCTTGAAATACTTTTCGTCCTGTCCGGGCTTTGGGAAGTCGGGAACGTGCGGCCGCAGCGGTGCCACGACCGCGGCGCTGGCTGGCAGCGGGCTCGCCGGCACAGCGGCACTTGGCAGGAGGCCCGGACCTGGCTGCACCGGCGGCGGAATAACTCGCGCTGGAGGCGTGAACTCAACCCGGTTGAGCGACTCGAGAAAGGGATTCGCGCGGGGCGAGGGTTCACTTGTTATCGGTGTGGCCGCCGTAAAACCACCGGAAATCTCGCGTTTAAGCGAGGACTCGAGCGCAAAATCCGGCGTGCCTGGGAGCGAAAAGCGCGCATCTCCGGGCCGAACGACTCCGCCCGGGGAGCCGGTTTCCAAGCCGTGACGTATCAGCGCATAATCCTGCGGAGTCATCCAGTCGCCAAGAAAGCGCGACAACGGGTTCAACGCGGCGGGTGTCGTTTGCTCATCAGTCGCACTCGAAGAGGATGCGTCGTTCCGTTCCGCCCTGGCCGCTCCGCGGGAGCCACGCGGATTGCGGGAATACTGGGGATCGAGTGAATCGATCGCGGTTTGACCGCCTCCCGGGTTCGAGCTGAACGCGGTCCCCGGGCTTCCGATGTCCCGGTTCGTTCCCGTGCGCGGGAATCCGCGATTCGCGTCCATCGACCGTTGCGGGTCCCGACCGTCGCGACGGTTACGCTCACTGTGCGCCATGGCATCGATCAGCCAGTTGTCGGTTTTCGTTTCGGGTTTCACGGCGCGCAACGCGGAGGGCGGAGCCGACGCCGGCTCGGTTCGCAATTCCGGAACGGCTAGCCGCTGCGATGGACCATTGAGAACCGGCGCCAATTGGGCGTCCTTGACTGCCTTGATTGCCTCGAGATCGCGTTTCACGACGAGAATCGAGTCGGACTCCGCCTCCGCAACGACCTGCGGCCGCGAGTGAGACTCAGCCTGTGCTCTCGCCGTCGCCACCGGTAACCACACGCTTAGGATCCCGCGTGGGATTAACGAGCGAATGAAGCGCGCAGGTCTCACCTGGTTAGGATTTGATGAAGATGCCCTTGAGGTTCATCTCCAGCTGCGGGGGATTGGGCGAGAACCGGAGGCCGTCGGCCTTGCTGATGCGACCTTCCTTGACCAGCCGATAGATGTCCTTGTTAAACGAGAAACTGTTCGAATCACCACTGCCTTCGAGGATGCCTTGGATCTTCTCGAACTGGCCTTCCAGAATGAGATTCTTCACTGTGGCATCGGCGTTGAGGATCTCGTTCACCGGACAGCGCCCGTGGCCATCGAGCGTGGGAATCAGCTTTTGGCAGACAAAGCCGCGCAGTGATCCGGCGATGGCGCGGCGGGCTTGAATCTGCTCTTCGGCGGGAAAGAACTCAAAAAGGCGGGTCAGCGACTGCGCCACGGTGGCCGCATGCATCGTGGAGAACACCAGATGCCCCGTCTCCGCCGCACTGATGGCGGTTTCGAAGGTCTCCCGATCCCGCATTTCGCCAATGAGAATGATGTCCGGATTCTGGCGCAGTACGGCTTTGACCGCCAGCCCGAAACTGGGCACATCAAGCCCAATCTCGCGTTGTTGAAAAACCGATTTTTCGTCCTGGAACGTGAACTCGATTGGGTCCTCAATTGTGACGACATGCTTGTCCATGTTCTGGTTCACCCAGTTCATCATCGCCGCCATGGTGGAACTTTTGCCCGAACCGGTCGCGCCGCAGACGAGCAAGATCCCATCCTTGGCCTGCACGAGCCGGATCAACGCGTCGGAGGTCGGACCAAACCCAAGTTGCTCGAAGTTCGGGACCGTACTCTTGACATGCCGCATGACGATGCTGACCAATCCGCGTTGGTGAAAGGCGTTCACCCGGAAGCGGCCGATCCCTTCAGCGGCGTAGGCGAAGTCGATCTGTCCTTCGTCGTCCCACTTCGCCTTGAAAACATGAGGAATGTGCTCACACACCCACGCCTCGGCCTCGGGACACGTAATTGGATCCATGTCGACCGATTTTAGTTTTCCCGCGATCCGGACATAGCCCGGCTTGTTGGACTTGATGATCACATCGCTCACGCCGCTATCCACAGCCAGCTTGAGCAGGTCGTTGAATATTTCGGTGTGTGGTGTGGGGGTCGTGCTGGTCGACATAGGTAGAAAAGCGTTGCGGTTCGTTAGTTCGCCGTCGTCTGTTCGGCAAGGCTTCATTGCCTGCTTTACATGAAACTACGACCGCTCATCGGCACGATTACCGCGCTCGCCACTCCATTTCGCAACGGAGCGGTTTCTTACGACGATTTAAAGAAACTCGTTGCTTACCAGATAAAGGGTGGGATCGATGGTCTCGTCCCCGTGGGTACAACGGGAGAGTCGCCGACTCTAAGCCACGATGAACATCTGGACGTGATCCGGTTTGTCGTCGAACAGGCGCGCGGTCGCGTGCCGGTGATTGCCGGCACCGGTTCGAATTCGACCCACGAGGCCATCGATCTCACCAAACTTTCACATGCCGCCGGGGCGGATGCGATGCTGGTGGTCGCACCTTATTACAACAAGCCGAGTCAGGAGGGCTTGTTCCGACACTTTGCGGCAATCGCTGATGCCACTGACAAGCCGATCATTCTTTATTCCATTCCCGGACGTTGTGGGATCGAGATCAGCGTGAACGTCGTCGAACGCCTGCGCTCGCGCTATAAACACGTCGCTTGGATCAAGGAAGCGGGCGGCAGCGTGGATCGCGTTGACCAGCTCAAGCAGGCACTTGGCAAGGACCTCGTGGTGTTGAGCGGGGACGATTCCCTCACCCTCCCTTTCATGGCCGTGGGCGCAGAAGGCGTGATCAGCGTCGCTTCAAACGTTTTCGTGCGAGAAATTGGCCAAATGGTGAAGCTGGCCCGCGCCAATGATTTTGCCAGGGCCGGCAAGATCCACCGCCGCCTCTATCCCATCTTCAAGACGCTCTTCATCGAACCCAACCCGGTGCCGGTCAAAGTCGCCCTCGCTCGCGCGGGCGTCATTGGTTCCGCGGAGGTCCGTTCACCCATGTGCGAGATGAGCGACGCCAATCTCAAGATCCTCGAGCAATCGCTCGCCGCCCTCGACTGAGCGCCACCCATGTCATTCAGCATCTTAATTAACGGAGCCAGCGGCCGGATGGGCCAGGCCGTCGCGGCCGCAGCCAAGGAATCCGGGATTCGAGTCGGCGCAGCGACTGATGTCGGCGACGATCTTGCCGCCGGCCTCACACAGTGCGACGTGGTGATTGATTTCAGTTCGCACACGGCAACTCGCGCCATGATCGAGCACGCGGTTGCACAGCGCAAAGCCATCGTACTGGGCACAACCGGCCACGCGGCCGGGGAAAAGAAAGCCTTGCTCGCGCTCGCGGCCCAGGTGCCGTGCGTCTGGGCGGGCAACTTTTCCGTCGGCGTCAATCTGCTCTTCGCGCTCACGCGTCGCGCGGCGGCCGTGCTGGGCGCCGATTACGACGCGGAAGTTATCGAGATGCACCACCGGTTCAAAAAAGACGCTCCGAGCGGGACGGCGGCCCGCCTGCTCGAAATCATCCTCGAGGAGCGCAAGCTCGGGGCGGAAGCGTTGCGGCACGGCCGCGAGGGAATCACCGGTGAACGTCAGTCCACCGAAGTCGGCATTCACGCTTTGCGCGGCGGCGATGTCGTGGGCGATCACACCGTGATGTTCGCCGCTTTGGGCGAGCGCATTGAACTCACGCACAAGGCCAGCGATCGCGGGATCTTTGCCCGGGGAGCGTTGCGCGCCGCTCAGTGGGTGATCAGTCAGCCTCCCGGGGTCTATGACATGCAGGATGTTATAGGGTTGAAGTGAACCCGTCGCTCCGTCGCCCCACTCTATTGTGATCACCTCGATTCAAGGCACGCTAACGTCCGCGACCCCGTTGCATGCCGTCGTGGAGGTGAATGGTTTCGGCTATGAGGTGAACACTCCCGTCACCACGGCGGAAAAGCTCCCGCAGCCGGGCGCGATGGTGAAACTTCATACCCTCGTGATTTATCGCGAAGACGCGCAGACCCTCTATGGTTTCGCCACTCCGCCCGAGCGGGACTTCTTCCGCTTGATGATTGAAAACGTCACGGGCGTGGGACCCAAACTGGCCTTGACCATCATGAGTCGGATGTCGCTCCCGTTGCTGGAGAGCGCAATTCGAATGGGCGATATCTCGACCCTGGCGAAGTGTCCTGGCATCGGCAAAAAAACCGCCGAGCGCCTCGTCGTCGAGTTGAAGTCGAAAGTCGGGGGGTCCGATCTCGGAGCCCAGACTGCTGGATCATCTCCGGATGCCGGAACGCCCAACGCCGGGGGCACGCATCGCGATGCCGTCTCGGCACTGATCGCACTCGGTTACAAAGCGGCTGACGCCGACCAAGCGGTGCGACGCGCCGCCTTGGGACTCGGCCCGACAGCGACGACGGAAGCGTTGATTAAGAAGGCGCTCAGCGGTTGATTCACGCGAGGTGAAAAGGTGCAACAGCCATTCCTGTCTGTTATCCGCGGCGAGCTCGACCCCTTACTTCGAGAACTGAAAAGCGGCCATCTCGGTCGCTGGCTGCGTCGACCGATTTCCCATGGTTCGAGCGTCCGGGCGCAATGAAGTGGGTTGCATTTCGAAGCGCAGGTTATTTTGCGAGGCCGGCCGTTCAATCGGGGGCAGTTGCACGTGGTGCATCCACGCAAACTGAGTGTTCGCCTGTTCGATTGCCGCCGCGAGCATCGCGTCTGCCTGCGTGTTACCCGTGAGTAAAAGCAGGTCAGCCACAAGGGCTGACCGATTTCCGACGCCCAGGGCGCGCGGACCAGAAACGCTGCGAACGACCATTGTCGGGGAGGCGTCGCTATTTACGCTTGATGGATCCGGAACAACGGGAGAGGCGGTCGGCGTCGCCGCGACCAATACTGCGGGGGCAATCTGTGGCGCGGGTGTTTGGGCAAACCCCGGCGATTCCGGCGGCACTTGTCGTCCGCGGCCCACAAAAATAATCGCAACGCAGGCCGCAGCGGCCGCAAAACCGCCGATGGCGTAGGGCCTTCCGGCGCGCACTTGGCGAGGTGCTCCTGCCGCGAGTTGTTCGCCAAAGGAAATCACCGTGCGGTCGCGCCGATGCGTGGGAGCAAGCTCAGGTCGGAAGTCAGTTGTCAGAAGTTTGCAGGCCTTCTGCATCCGACAGTATTGCCGATAAATCTTTTGGCGATCGGGGTTGCCCTGAACCTCGGCCTCGAGTCGCGCGGCATCCGCTGCGGCGATTTCGTGGTCCAAGTAGAGGTTGAGCAGTTGAATGAACTCTGAGTCTTTCATTTGAAGTCCTCGCCGAGTTTCGATCGCAGGCTTTCCCGCGCTCGAGCAATTCGGCTTTTTACGGTCCCCACGGAGATCGCCAAAATTTCGGCAATTTCTTCGTAGGATAGGTTCTTAACGTTGCGCAAGACGAGAATCTCGCGGTGCTTGGTGGAGAGTCGTTCCATGCCCCGGCCAATCCGCTCGATAAACTCCTGCGTGACCGTGATGTCGTCGGGGGACTCGACATCGGCAGGGATGATATCGGCGAGGGTCATGTCGTTTTCGGCACTGACGGGAGCATCAATGGACACGGATTTATCGCGTTTGCGACGCCACCAGTACCAATAGCGGTTTCGCGCGAGATTGGTCGCAATCTGGTAGAGCCAGGTGGAAAAGGCGGAGTCGCCGCGGAAATTCACCAAGCCGCGATGCGCACGAATGAACGCATCCTGGGTAACCTCCTCCGCATCCTGCTGATTGCGGAGGAGCTGGTGCACCATCGAGTAGATGCGGTCCCAGTACCGGGTGACCATTTCGTCGAACGCGGCTTGATCGCCGCTCTTGAAGCGATCAACGAGCAAACGATCAAGGGCAACTTCTTGGGCTTTGGCAGACATACGATCTGCCTCGGTCTGATGAGTATATTTTTGAATTGTTCCCACGATTACTCGCGGACGTTGCTAATGACGCCTTTTTCTCCGGTCAATGGCCGCGAATCTTGTCGCAGGGAGAAAATTCTTGCAAACCTCCATCACGGAAACCCATTTTCCCCGCTCTATCGGATCGGGGGTCGATAGCTCAATGGTAGAGCAGCGTCCTTTTAAGTCGTTGGTTCTGGGTTCGAATCCCAGTCGACCCACCAGTCCGAACCTTATCTCAAATCCATTTTCATGAAACGGCTCGTCATCATCGAAGACCAAACCGCCATCCGGGAAATGTTAGTTGAAATCCTGCGGCTCGATCCTAATTACCAACTCGTCGGCGAAGCTGGCGATGGCCAGGCCGCGGTCCAATTGTGTCTGGATACCAACCCGGACGTCTGCGTCCTCGACGCCAAGCTTCCTGGCTTGAATGGCGTCGATATCCTTCGACGTATCAGCAAAAAAATCCCGCAGATGCGCGTGATGGTGTTTTCAGGTCACGAAAATCCGGTGCTCGTCCGCGAGATGCTCGAGGCCGGTGCTCATGGATTCGTCGAGAAGACGGCGGGCCTTTTCGAATTTAAGCGTGGATTGGAGACGGTGGCGAATGGGGGCACCTACTTCGGACCGGCCGTGGCAGCGTTATTGCGCAATGTTGTCGCCAATCCGAACACGAGCAGCGCACCTGATTTTCTGACGGATCGTGAACGCGAAATTCTGCAACTTGTCGCCGAAAGTCATAGCACCAAGGAAATCGCCGCGAAACTGGGAATCAGTGTCAAGACCGTTGACAATCACCGCACCAACCTGATGCGGAAACTTAATCTCCATGACGTCGCGAGTCTCACGCGTTACGCGCTTGAAATCGGGTTGATTGAACCTAAAAAAACCGTCTGACGTGATCGACGCTAAAAGCCTTGCGCGGCCCATGGCGTTTGCGCAATAGGTCTTCATCAAGCGTCCGGACCACCCTTTTCTCATGAACCTTGTCTCGCAGAAATTTTTCCTCGTCGTCGCCAGTGCCGCACTCCTCCTCGCGGGCTGTACCAAGAAGCCGTCCCGCCCGGATCCCCAGGCGACCGTTCTCGGGCCCCAGGGCGGCCTCGGTGGGCTTGGCAGCGGTGGTCTGACGGATGCCGGTTTCGGCAACCCGGACGCTCCAGGCCTGCTCGAGCGCGATGCCGGGTTCAACGAAATGGGCCAGAACCGGGAAGCCCTCGCCGCTCAGACGGTCTATTTTGATTTCGACAAATCCGACATTAAGGCCTCCGAACGCCCGAAGCTGCAGGCCGCAAAAGAGTATCTCGACCAGAACCCAAGTTATCGCCTCCTCCTCGAAGGTCACACCGATTGGCGCGGTACCGCGGAATACAATTTGGGTCTGGGTGACCGCCGCGCCAACGCGGCCAAGCGCTATCTGCAGTCAATCGGCGTGGCTCCGGACCGCCTTGAATTCCTCTCCAAGGGAAGCCTTGAATCCTCCAAAAATGCCGACGCCGCCACCATGGCGCAGGAGCGGCGCGTGAACCTGATCGTGGTGAATCCGGCAGGCGGCACCGTCGCTACGATTCCGCTCTGAGCACTCCTTAAAAACATTTCCGCCAAAAGGCACCTCGGATTTCCGGGGCGCCTTTTTTCTGAGCGGGTAAACGGCTAATTGCCTTAGGGACTCGGTCAGAAATAAACGCTCAAATCTACTTGGGCTTGAGTCGCGAT
>CAYVDZ010000075.1:994-12657 GCA_964450575.1 uncultured Opitutus sp. | reverse complement strand
GACAGGCGTTGCCGTCGTTTTGAACATGGTCGAGTTGCGAACACGTTTCCGGTGGATCGGCCGTCGTTTCCGCCTGACGGCAAATGACCGCGGCGCCGCCGGCGTTGCTTCGCGAACGCGGGGTTCCGTGCTCGTGATCGTGATGGTCACGCTCTTGTTCGCGACCTTTGCACTGCTGGCGTTTTTGGAGAAAGCGGCGGTGGATCTGCTCGTCGATCAACGCGAGGCCGTGACGCGGCGACTGCGGATGGAGGCCTATTCGGCGCTGGAGACGACGCTCGCGGTGCTGGAAGATTTTCGCGAAGTCGGTAACGGCCTGCGCAGTCCGGCGGAAGGGTGGGGCGATCCGCTCGCGTTTGTCGGGTATGAGCCCTCGGAAGGTCGCACGGTGGAGATCGCATTTGAGGACGAGAGCGGGAAACTCTCGCTGCCGCGCGTGAACGCGCAGATTCTGACCAACCTGTTTCTTCACTGGGGGATCCTGCAGAGCGAAGCGGAGGCGCTGGCCGATGCGATGCTCGGTTGGATGAAGCGTGACCACATCTATGCCTCGGCGGTGGTGCCCACGTACGATCAAGGCGTGATTCCCTTTGAAGTGCCGGGGCGTCCGTTGCGTTCGTATCACGAACTCGCGGCGATCGGGAAAGTCCGTGAAACGTTTTATGACGCGGACGGCCGGCCGAACGAGTTTTGGAAGCGCTTTGTGGCGAGCGTTTCGCTCCTGCAATTTCAGCGCCCTAATATCAATGGGGCCAAAGCGGATACGCTCGCCGCGCTGGGGCAGTTCGACGAGACGCAGCAGCGGACTATTAGCGAATATCTGAATGGCGGCGGCTCCTATCTTTCGAAGGGGCCGGGCTTTTTTCAGAATCCCACCGATGCCCAGCAGATCGCCGGTCCGACGGGTGATGCGGGTGCGTTTAGTACCACGATCAGCGCTTTGCGCATTTTCGTGACCGTTCGGGATGGTCGTACCGAGTTCCGCCTGGCGGCCGTGGTGGCACCTCCGAATGGGGCGACGACGGTGCAGGCGACTGCAACTTCGACCCGGACCGAGACGTCTGCCAGCTCGGCGCAAACCGCCGCCCAACAGCAGAATCGGCCGAACGCCGGCCAGGCCGCGACCACTCCGACGCCCAATCAAAATCAAGCTTCAGGGAACCTGCGCTATCCCTATACGCTCTTGGAGATCCGCGAGAATGAGGAGATTCCTCCACCACCAAATTTGATCGCTCCGTAGCGAAGGGCGAGTCGCTGATGGCGAGCATGTTTGAAAGCTAAGTCCACACCTTAACTCTCCTTCGTTTCAATTTTTTCTCGCATTGGGTCTTCTCTCTTTCTTCCGCCGGTGAATAGATTCCCTTCTCTCCTTTCTCCTCTCCACTCGCACCTCGTGAATCGCTCCTGATCGTTCGCTGCTCGTTACTTCTTTCGCATGTCCTCGCCTTTAGGTTTTTTCCGTGCCGGTCCGCCGCCTCCGAAGGTGGCGCTGCTTCCGGATGCGTTGTTCTTCACGCGCGCGTTGCCGGTGACGAGTGGCGCCACGCCGACGGAAGCAGCGAACCAGATTGAACTGGGCCTCGAAGCCGTGGCGCCGTTTCCCCTTGCGCAACTTTACTATGGCTGGTTCTGGCGGCCGGGCGCTCAGCATGCGCTCGTGTTCGCGGCCTATCGGCGGCGATTCACGACGGAGCAAATTGCGGCCTGGGAAGGTGCGGAGCTGGTTTTGCCGGCCTTTGGCGCGGCGCTCGGAGCGCAGGTCGAGCCGGCCACCACCGTGGTGTTGGCGAGTGAGGAAAGTTTGACCGCGGTGCACTGGGCGACCTCGGATGCGCCCTCGAGTATCCTCACGGTTCCGGTCGCGCCCGACGCTACGGACGAGCAGCGAGCGCGGGCTCGTGAACAGCTGCTCCGGACGGTCGGCGGGAGCAAAACCGTGATCGATCTGGGATCACCGCTGGTGGCCGATCCGGCGCGCAGTGATCGGGAACGGGTGTTTCGCTCGGGAGATTTTGTTTCACGATTGCCGGCCGACGTGACCGCCGCGCTCGATGTGCGCGACAAGGCTGAACTCACCGCCATGCGCAGTGCGCGGAAGCGCGACATCCTGATGTGGCGCGTGGCGGTTGGCTGTGTGCTGGGTTTGTTGCTGTTGTTGCTCGGCGAAGCCGGACTCTTTGGAGCGCGGCAATGGCACAGCGTGCGCGTCCGCGAGGTCAATGCGCAGAAGCCGTTGGTCGATAAAATCACGGGTCTGCATGAACTCGCCAACCGGATCGACGAACTGGCGACGCGGCGTCTGCTGCCGATCGAGATGGTCACCGCGATTGTGGGCGTGGACAATGAACGGCTGCCGGCCGACATCACCTTTACCCGGGTCGTGGCGGACCAGGAGCGCCTCTACACGCTATTGGTGGAAGGCCAGACGCTAAACCCGGCGCAGATCAATGTCTACGAAGCGGCACTACGCGCGCTGCCCGAAGTCGAAAGTGCGAATGCCGTGATCGCGCAATTGCAGGGCGACCGCGCCCGCTTCAACCTTACGGTCGTGTTCAAGCCTGAAGGGCTTCGGCCGATCCAACCCCTCAAAGCCGCATCCCGATGATTCGCAGCCTTCGCGCCTTGTTCCTTGGTCGCGCTTTGCGCGAAAAATTACTCGTGGTGACCTTTATTGTCATCGCGCTCGCCTGGTGGGGCTCCGCCTTTAGTACGCGGGCGGGAAGCTTTTTGACGCGACTCCGCTCGACCACGACCGAGTTGAACGTGCAGGCGGAGTGGATCCGGAACCGCACCCAGATTGAGGATACGGCGGAGAAGGCCGCGGCGCGACTGGATCCGACGAAGACCTTGAACGCCAATCAGCTCGCGACGACGGTTCAACAAATCGCCAGCGAGGCGGGCCTCCGTGAGGCCGGTACGGATGGCGCCGCGGTTACCCGACGTCTCAGTGGACAGTTCGCGGTGCATCAAGTTCGCTACACCATTCGTCGCGCCGATTGGCCCGCGATCACGAAGTTCTATGAAGCATTGCAGGCGCGGGCGCCCTACCTTGGAGTGGAGCAATTCGCTCTGGCGGCGGCGGCAAACAATCCGGCGCAGCTGACGCTTTCACTGCGTGTCGCATCGGTGGAAATCGCGCGTTAGCCCGGATATTTCACGACTACTCCTAAACGTGCAGCGGACTGTAGTTCATCGGTCATTGCGAGAAGCGCAGCGACGAAGCAAATCATCTGGCGGGGCAAGCCTCAGACCTTTAAACCACGGATCACTCGGATCGCACGGATCAATCCCTGATCCAATGCCTTTATCCGTGTTATCCGTGGTCAAACAGGATTGAAGTGAACTTCATCCGGCATGTTCATTCGGGGGAGATTCCTAACGAACTGTTACATTTCGTCCGTTGCACGATCGCGCTTGCAGATTCAATTACAGAAAACCGTCTCACCCTCGATGAACCCCGCTATCGCGCCTAAATTTCGAGTCTACACCCTCGCGATTTTTCTGTTGGTGCTCGCGCCGCGCATGGTCCGGGCCGAGAGCTCGGTCAGTTTCAAGCATCAGGATTATCGCGAGTCCGGCGGACGCGTGGTGATCCGCACGCAGGGTGCTTATGTCGAACAGGACATCGGGACGGCGACGCTGCTCAAGGCGGAGGGCATCATCGATGCCATCGCAGGTGCGACGCCCACGGGACAACCGGCTCCGGCCGGCAGCGACCAGGTGCCGCTCGCACAGCTCACTGACCGGCGGAAGGCCTGGTCCGCCTCGCTGGGTCACCAATTCGCCCGCAGCCGGATCACGGTCGGCCTCGCAAACAGCCGCGAGAGTGATTACGTATCCACAGGTTGGTCACTGAATACGCAGACGGATTTCAACGAGAAGAACACGCTCTTGCTTGCGGGCCTGAGCGGGACGGACGACACGATTGACGTCTTCTATCAAACCGCGGCGGTGAAGAAGCGAACGCACGATGCCATCTTCGGTGTCACGCAACTACTCGATGCGAAAACGTCAGTAACCCTTAACGTTTCGTGGGGGCGGCAGCAGGGATATTTGTCGGATCCGTATAAGTTGGTGCAACGCCGGACCGAAATCATTCCCGGCCTCTTCCTGCCGCTGACCTTTGCGGAGAATCGTCCGGGCGAGCGGGAGAAATGGATTGGCCAGTTCACGCTGAACCGCGCGGTGCCGAAAGCGCGCGGGGCCGTGGAAGCCTCGTATCGGCTTTACCATGACAGCTTCGACACCGCCGCACATACCTTCGACCTTTCCTGGTTCCAGCAGCTGGGCGGGCGCGTGATCCTCCGGCCGAATTTGCGCTTTCACGATCAGACCGCCGCTAGCTTTTATCGTTATCGTTGGGATGATAGCGATGTCGTGCCGGTCGCGGGCCCGCCGCAGCCGCAGGGGCCGTTCTACTCGTCGGATTATCGTCTGTCGGAGATGCAGACGTTTACCCTCGGTTTGAAATTCATCTGGAAGGCAACGGAAGCGTTGGGTTTCAACGCGGCGTACGAACGTTACGAGATGCGCGGCACGGATGGCGTGACCCCGCAGAGCGCGTACGCGCAGGCGGACATTTTCACGGTCGGTGCCAGGTGGGCCTGGTGACGACGGAGTACGTTTAACATGGCCGTCGGCTCATCCCTTTCCCGAATTCCTGTTTCCGCGCCGCGGCCGGTGGCGAGCGAGGCCGCCGTGCCTCTGCGCACGCTTTCGTTTCCTGCGCTGGGAACGTCATGCCAGGTTCAATACGCGGCTCCGCAAGGCGACGCCCAGGCTTGGAGCTTCGAGAATAGAGTGATGGGTTGGGTGACGGCCTTTGAAGCGAAGTATTCGCGTTTCCGCCCGGACAGCCTGATCAGTCGCATCAACGCTGCCGCAGGTGCCGAAGCGGTGGCGATCGATCCGGAGATGGAGGCGATGCTGGCGTTGTGCGATACGCTGCATTTCATGACGCAAGGCGTCCGCGATCCCACGTTATTGCCGCTGATTCGGCTCTGGGATTTTAAGGCGCCCCAACCTCGACTTCCCGCGCGGGAGGACATCGCTGCGGCGCGCTCGCTCGTGGGGTGGAAGCGCGTGGAGCGGAGTCCGGGCAAGGTGTTTTTGCCCGTGCCGGGAATGGCGATCGATTTTGGCGGGTTCGGAAAAGAGTACGCGATCGATGTCGTCGCCCAGCTGGCGCTCGATCACGGAATCCCGAGTGCGCTGGTGGATTTCGGGCACGACCTTCGCGCTGTTGGCGTGCCGCCCGGCCGACCGGCCTGGCATATCGGTTTGGAAAACCCGCTCAAGCCCGGGACGACGTCGGGCAGCATGGCGATCATCAACAAAGGGATTGGATCGTCCGGCGATTATATCCGCGGCTTCACTTTCGAAGGGAAACGCTATGGTCATATCCTTGATCCGAGAACCGGGTGGCCGGTGGCGAACGGGTGTTTACAGGCCACGGTTATCGCGAGCACCTGTTTGCAGGCTGGCGTGCTCTCGACCACGGCTTTTGTTCTCGGCGTGCCGAAAGGCATTGAGTTTATCCAATCCGTTCCGGGTGCCGAAGGATTGCTGGTGACGGAGAAAGTGCGCGCGCAAACGCGGGGATTTTATAACTATGTCGTGGCTGCCTAATTCGCATTCCTGGTTCGCCCGAACCGTCGCCGTGGTCTTCGCGCTCTGGGTCGGTGTCAGTGCAAACGCGCGGGCGGAGATCAAAGTGGGCGACCTGTTTCCGTCGCTTGCGAACGCGGGCCTCGTGAACCTTGCGGGCGGAGATCTGCCCGTGACGGCTGGCCAAGTCGTGCTGGTGGACTTTTGGGCGTCGTGGTGTGCCCCGTGCAAGGCGTCGTTTCCCGCGATGGCGCGGCTGCATCAGGAATTTGGCGGAAAGGGGCTGGTGGTAACGGCGGTTAGCGTGGATGAAAAGCCGGCGGCGGCGACGGCGTTTTGGAAACGTTTGGCTCCACCGTTTGCGACGTTGCACGATCGTGAACTCAAGCTGGTGAAGGCGGTCGTGGTGCCGACGATGCCGACCAGCTATCTTTTGGCCCGGGATGGCCGGGTGCGTTACATTCACCGTGGATTCCGCGGCGACTCCAGTGAACGCGAACTGCGCCAACAGATTCAGATCCTACTTTCCGAAAAAGCCGGTTCGACCCCATGAAAACACGCCTCCTTACTTTCCTCTTTGTGATCATCGCAGGCCTTGGTTCCGGTTGTGCGAGCACGACGCTGGTGCGAGTGAAACCTTGGGAACGCGGGATCTTGAGCGACTATACAATGCGCCCGGATCGCGATCCGCTTTATACATCGATGGCTGAACATATTTACTTCTCGCGCGAATCCGCCACGGGAGGCCGAGGGGTCGGCGGCAGCGGTTGCGGATGCAATTGAGCTGGGTCAGGCGCTTTTATCCGCCTGAACCGGGTCGCGCGCTTGACCGTTTTGCAAGGGCAGCGGATGGTGATGCATGGCGCGCGTAACTCACCCGCGGGCCCCCGTATGCGGATTCTCGTAATCGAAGATGAACCTCAGTTGGCCGGGCACATTTCACGCGCTCTTGTCCGGCAAGGCCACTGCCTCACCGCTTATCACGATGGCGTCAGCGGACTACAAGCCGTCTTGAGCGAAGCGCCGGACCTGGTGGTACTTGATTTGAACCTGCCGGGCCTCGACGGCCTGGCGGTGCTTACCCGCCTGCGCGAGGCGAACTGCTATTCCCGGGTTTTGGTCCTAACCGCACGGAGCGAGCTTGATCAGCGGATCAAGGGTTTGAAATCCGGCGCGGATGATTACCTGGCGAAACCGTTTGCGATGGACGAACTTGTTGCGCGCGTCGAAGCGCTCGGCCGACGTGGAGCGTCCTCAGCGCCCTCGGATCTTCTGCGGGTCGCGGATTTGCAGGTCGATGTGCGGCACCGGCGGGTCACGCGGTCGGGCCACGCCATTACACTTTCGCCGCGTGAGTTCGATGTTCTTCACGTTTTGATGCAAGAGCCCGGGAGGCCGTTCTCGCGCACGGAGCTGTGCGAGCGCGTGTGGCAGCGTGATCACGAGTATGATACGCGCACAGTGGAGATCTTCATCACGCGACTGCGAAAGAAAATCGACTCAACCCACACCCCGCCGCTCATCCATACGTTGCGCGGCAT
Organism: uncultured Opitutus sp.; assembly: GCA_964450575.1. GTDB lineage: Bacteria > Verrucomicrobiota > Verrucomicrobiia > Opitutales > Opitutaceae > ER46. Next base: position 5,509 of record CAYVDZ010000075.1, on the reverse strand, counting down.
CGGCTATACCTTGCGGGATCACGAATGAGTTCCTCGTCGGCCAATCGATCGGTCTGGTGGTGGCGCTTCATCGCGGCGCTCTTCGGCGGCGGGATTGTCGCGACCGTTTTCGAGGTCGCGGCGGCGGCTGCGACCATTGAAGGACGGGTGACGCTTCCGAAAACGCGTGCGACTCCGGTTGTGAATCAACGTTACGAAATCGTGAGCAAGGGAGGCACGCTGTCCACCAACCCACCGGTCGCAGTCGTTTACCTGGAAGGCTCGTTTCCCAGGACTTCCGACGCACCTGTCGTTGCCGAGATCCGGCAAAAGGACCTGACGTTTATCCCCTCGATTCTCCCCGTTCGGGTGGGGACCCGCGTGGAGTTTCCGAATCTCGATGATTCGTACCACAACATCTTTTCTTTCTCTCCGCCGAAACGTTTCGATCTGGGACGGTATCGGGCGGACGAACGGCCGGTGCCGTCGCAGCTTTTCGATGTTCCAGGTTTGGTGACCTTGCGCTGCGATATCCACGAACACATGCGCGCGTTGATCCTGGTTTTGGATACGCCTCATTTCGTCCTGACGAGTTCCCAAGGTGAATTTCGGCTGACCGGTCTGCCGGAAGGGCGCTACGTTTTGAAGGCGTGGATCGACAGCCGGACGACGCGGGAGGTCACGGTCGAGTTGAAGGACGACGCAGTGTTGCGCATTGATTTTCCGTGATTGCGCCCTCCCAGCCCCAGGAATCGCGCGTCGCTGGCTTTCGCACGAAGCTGGTGATCGGAACGATGCTGGTGGTCGCAACCGTGACGCTGCTGGCGCTTTACTTCACGCAGCGCCGGTTGGGCGCGGATGTCACGGAGGCGTTGGAACGTGAGTTTCAGAGTGAGCTGACCGCATTGAATCATGCTCAGGAAGTGCGTCGCGCCGCGTTGGTGGAACGGTGCCGTGCCCTCGTGCGCAAGCCGCGCATTCATGCCGCCCTCGAGGATGATGCCCTGGATCTGTTGTATCCAAGTGCTGAGGACGAACTGCGTGATGTCATGGTACGGGGCGACGCCTCCAACGGCCCGTTCAGGGAGGGGCTCCAGGCGGAGTTCTATCGATTCCTGGACCGGGACGGTAAGGTCATCCCGCCGACCCAACCGCGTAGCGTGGGTTTGCTGGATCCCTCCGCTGAGTCGCGTCTGCGGCTGCCGGGGCGCGTCGACCGCCCGCAGATTGGCTATCTTCCCGTGGGCGTGGTGGCGAACGGCGAGCCCGGGGTATTCGAGTTGGTCGCCATGCCGATCATCTCGCTGGAGACCGGCGAGTCGATCGCGGTTCTCGTTTTGGGGTTCAAGCCGATTGAAGTGAGCGTGGGTGAGGCGACCGAAATGAAGAGTGGGATCTGGTTGGAAGGGGCGGTGTACGGCATCGACCTTCCTGCTCCGGTGGTGGCGGATCTCTCCCGGTATGGCGCGGAAGCGACCCGGCCGATGCGGGTCATGCTGGATGGTTCGCCGCATCTCCTCCTGTCCAAGCATTTGAATCCAGATTCTCACTACGCCGCGGCCTTCGAGGTTTGCGTTTATCCGCTGGCGGGCCTCGTGGCGCGGCAGCGGCAGGTGCGCTGGCAGGTGCTTGGGGCCGGTACGCTGATGTTGCTGGTCGGACTGGCCGGGAGTCAGGTGTTGGCTGCTCGCTTATCTGCGCCCGTGGAGAAGCTGGCGGTGGACTCCGAGGAGAACCGCACGCAACGCCAGAAAGCGGAGGCCGCGCTGGAGATGACGAGCACAGAGTTGCAACGCTCCGCACGCTTCTCGGCTGACGCGTCCCATCAGCTGAAAACGCCCGTTACCGTGTTGCGCGCGGGCCTTGAAGAACTGCTCACGCACGAACGGCTGACGCCTGAGCAATGTCATGACGTTTCCGCTTTGATTCATCAGACGTTCCGCCTCTCGACGCTGATTGAGGATCTCTTGTTGTTGTCCCGGATGGACGCAGGCCGACTGAAGCTCGAGTTTGCGCGGGTTGATCTTTCCCAATTGATCGAAGCATCGCTGGATGATCTGAGCGCATTGCCGGATGATGTAGACATCCAGGTGGAGACTGATTTTCCGACTGACCTTCAGGTCGTGGGCGAGAAGCGCTATACCTCGATCATACTGCAGAATCTCCTGGAGAACGCGCGGAAGTATAACCGTCCCGGTGGCCGGATCCGTATATCGGCCCGGGTTCACGGAGCGTTCGTGCACGTGGCGATTGCCAACACGGGTCCGATGATTCCGGTGGGCGCACGCGCTCATATCTTCGAGCGCTTTCATCGGGCCGCAATGGGCGAGAATGTTCCGGGTTATGGGCTCGGGTTGAACCTGGCGCGCGAACTGGCGCGTTTGCACCGCGGTGACCTGGTGCTCACGCGTTCAGACGAAAATGGGACGGAGTTTGAACTCGCCTTGGCGCTGGCTGCGCCCGGAACGCCTTCATGAAATTGCGTTTACTGGCTGCACTATGCGGGATCGTTGCCTTATCCGACAGGGCGAGCGGAGAAATCCTCGATCGGCTTGAGGACGCCTTGACGTTCAGCAGTCCCAGCGGTCAGGCGCGAATGCGGCTGAGCGGCACGCTCGATCTGGAGGGTTACCAGACGCAATTGCCGGCGGTGGGCGTGATCGACACGACCAAGGATCAGTTCTTGAACCCGCGCTTGAGCGTGTTTCTCGACGCGCAGTTGGGGCGGCGGGTCTATTTCTTCGCGCAGGCCCGGGCGGATCGGGGATTCGATCCGGGAGATCGATCCGCGAAGGTTCGGCTCGACGAACTGGCGCTGCGGTTTATGCCGCGAGACGACGGTCTCGTGGTCGTTCAAGTGGGCACGTTTGCGACCATCGTGGGCAACTGGGCGCAGCGTCACGCCTCATGGACGAATCCCTTTATCAATGCGCCGCTCCCTTACGAATATCTTACGGGCATGTGGGACAACCAGGCGGTGGATACGAGCGACTTGCTTTTCCGGTGGTCGCACGTTCGGCCTGGTTTGCGACCCGCGATCGAGGCGGTGGAGAAAACGCGGCGGATCCCGATTGTCTGGGGACCCAGTTACGCGGCGGGCGTTTCCGTGGCGGGAGAGTCCGGAGTTCTAAATTACGCGGCGGAAGTGAAGTTCGGTTCGCTCTCGTCGCGTCCGCAGGCCTGGCATCATCCGCGGGAGCAGCGGCACCATCCCACCACCAGTGTACGTCTGGGCTATCGTCCGAGTCCGACTTGGAGCTTCGGAGTCTCAGCGAGCTCCGGCGTGTATTTGCGGGAGATGGCCGGGGGTTCCCTCCCGTTGGGAATATCGCGCGGTGATTATCAGCAGCGCGTGCTGGCGGCCGACCTGGCGTATGCGTGGCGGCATTGGCAGCTTTGGAGCGAAGTTTATTTTTCCCGCTTCGAAATTCCCCTCGTGGGGGACGCGGATACGACGTCCTACTACATAGAGGGAAAATACAAATTCACCCCGCGGCTCTCCGCGGCCGTGCGCTGGAACCAGCAACTGTTCTCCACCCTGCCGGATCCCGTCGGGCCGACGCGCTGGGGGCAAAACGTGTGGCAGGTCGAAGCCGCGCCCATGTTTCGCTTCACGGCTCACACGCAGGTCAAACTTCAATACACGTTGAAGCACGGGGACTCACGCAGCCGCTCGACGACGCGAGCGCTGGCAGCGCAATTCACGTTCCGCTTCTGAGCAGGAGAAGCGGGAACGTTGTTGCCAGCGCATGGCGTAAAGCTCACGCCTGAAGGTGCGGTGGGAGCACGCCCCTCTCTACGGAGCAGCTATTTTCATGAGATTTTGCGCGTCCTGGAGCCATATTCGAATTGATGTCGTCCCTCCGTAACAGCCTTGTTACCGTCTCCCCCTTTCGTCCCGCCGCCGCTTCACTATCAGTCTTGTATCGAGGTTCACCCTACATGAAGAGATTCACTGCATCCGTCGCTCGCTGGATTCCTTGGCTAAATCTGCCGATGGGCGTTCTGATCGCGTTGCTGCAGCGGACGCCGGCGTTGCGGGTGGTGGCGGCGGCCGGTGATTACGTCATCGCTTCTCCGGTGGGTCAGGTCCTGCGGGCGGCTTTCACGCTGGCGACACTTGGTGCGATGCACTCCCGGGCCGGGGCGACGACGTTCGTTACTTCAGAGCCGAGCCCGGTGTCTGGCAACGTCGGTGTGGCGCTCAGTTATGCATTTACGTACACGGGCACGCCGAGTGCGCCGCAATCCTTTACGGTCAGCGGAACGTTGCCTCCGGGGTTAAGTTATATTCCCGCGCCGCTTAACGGAGTGCTGAGAACGGGCACTCCGGCGATCTCCGGGACCCCGGCCCAGGCAGGATCGTACACGATAATGGTGCGCGGCATTGGAGTGGGCGGGCAAGGGCCACTCGAACCGATCCAGTTCATCATCTCGGGTGGTGCCACCACAACGGCTCCCGCAATCCTTACGCAGCCCTTGAGCCAGACGGTCACCGCCGGTACGACTTCGAGTTTCAGCGTGAGTGTCACGGGC
>CAYVDZ010000075.1:0-984 GCA_964450575.1 uncultured Opitutus sp. | reverse complement strand
GTGGCGTAAGGACAGCGTGAACATTGCGGGGGCGACCTCCGCCACTCTGGCGCTGGCTAATGTGCAGCTGGCGCAGGCGGGAAGCTACTCCGTGGTCGTGACCAATTCGGCCGGAACTGTGACAAGTGCAGGTGCAACCCTGACCGTGATGCCATTCGTGCAGGAAATCCCGCCGGCGATCACGACGCCGCCGGTGGCGCAGACGATCGCCGCCGGCGGCACCGTGGTGTTCCGGGTCGAGGCCACCGGCACACCCGCCCCGACGTATCAATGGAGGAAGGACGACGTGAACATTCCGGGAGCGACGGGCGCCACGCTAGTACTGGCCGCAGCGAGTCCCGCCGATGCCGGCTATTACACCGTCGTCGCCAACGGCAGCGGGACGGCTGCGATCAGCGTTCCTGCAAAGCTTGTCGTCAATGCGGGAACCGATCTCGTGCGTCTGATTAACCTGTCGATCCTGACGGACGTCACGGCGGAGTCGCCGCTCTTCACCCTGGGCACTGTGATCGGGGGCGCGGGAACCAGCGGGACCAAGCCGTTGCTCGTGCGGGCGGCAGGTCCGGCGCTCGAGCAACTCGGGGTGACGTCGGCACTGGCGGATCCCAAGTTCGAGGTCTTTAACGGGCCGACGGTCACGTCGGCCAACGACAACTGGGGTGGAACGGCGGTGCTGCGTTCCGCGTTTGCGCAGGTGGCGGCTTTTCCGTATGCATCCAATGACTCGAAGGATGCCGCGACGTTTGACGCCAGCCGGCCGGCGGGAGCGTATACGATCCAGGTTAGCGCCGTGGGTGGTGCGACCGGTCTTGTCATTGCCGAGCTTTACGACTCCTCCCCAAGTGCCACGGTCACGGCGAGCACGCCACGACTGGTGAATGTTTCTGTGCTCAAGCAGATCCCGACGGGCACCATCCTTACGGCCGGATTTGTCATTGGTGGCGGCAGCGGCGCAGCAAAGACGGTGTTGATCCGCGCGGTGGG
>CAYVDZ010000074.1:0-12692 GCA_964450575.1 uncultured Opitutus sp. | reverse complement strand
AATCACCGTATCGAATAATCTACGGATTCTCAGAAACAGAATTTCGAGTCGTGACGGTCATTCATTTCAAGCAGCCGCTTTCGAAGAAAAGGCTAACCCAGAAGGTTGTGTTGCGCGGAGCCGCAACATGACCCTTGTTGAACGAGCCCGGGAATAACGGACGTCTTTCCTATGCGGAAAGTATTTAGTGGAGTCTCACTCGAGAGGAGCGAGTAAGCCGAGGGCGATGATGCCGCGAACGGGCGAACCGGCCATTCGCCTCATGCGGGGCTGAGCTCAATCGTTGGGCAAAGGTCGCTCTTGCGCACACTTCGTCGGCGGTTACCATCTAACCATGATTCCAAGTCAGATTACCGAGTCCGTATTGGCGTTACCGGAGAACGATCGCCTGGAACTTGCGCGGCGAATCGTGGAGAGCGTTGCGAGTGACCGCCGCGTGGGTGAATTGGTGGCGGAAGGCGTTCGTCGCATTGAAGATGTCGTCACGGGGAAGACGCGTGGTTTGTCGGAGGAGGACTTCCGCCGAGCGATCGGATGAAAGTCCTCTACCATTCTGACTTTCCGAAGGATGTCCTCCGGTTCGCCGAACAACGGACGGACGGGGAGTTTCGGTCGAGGTATTTTCCGGCAAGGCAGAAAACCTTTCGTCGTGATGAATACAGGTTAGCCTGACTCCCGAATTGCCCATAAAACGGAGAACTTTTACGGACAGGCCAAATGCGCCGGATTTTTCCCGAAAGAGCCCCTTAAGAGCAGAGTTTTCTATTCAAAGAGGTGAGCTTTTTCTTAGCCTTGCAGAGTATTTCTGACACGAGCGATTGGTTCGCCGGATCTTCGGCATCAACATCAACGTCGGGTACGCCACCCAGCAGCAGATCGAAGCTTTTAAGCCTTGTCGTCATGATTTCCACCGCCTTGGCATCCCGCGTCCCTTCAAAGACCGGGAACATATATTCGATCGGTTTTTTGAGTAGCGAAGCCCAGCTGCCCACACGTCGGATTCGTCCGTTTCGTTGCAGAATCCTGATAGGACTTGGATCAAGTTCATAGTGGATTAAGTGTCGGCAACAGCGATGGAGGTCCACTCCTTCAGAAAGCTTATCGGTCGTAACCAAAACGTCCGGCCAAAACGGACTATTGAAAAGAGCCACGACCATGTCTGCGCTCCGCTGATATAGTGACTTTGGCAACCGATCGTGCTCCGTCGGATTGAACGAGCCCATTACTGGGAAGCCTTGATCCAAGACGCCGGGCATTGCGGCGTGCCCTTCATGTCGGATCGCGCGGAGTATTCCTATTGTTGATGTAGACCGCTTGTCGGCGATAGTCTTGAGAAGTGATTCTGCCGCTTGTTTGATCGTAGGGATATCGTTTTCTGGGCGGCGTCGTACCTGCAAATTGAGATGCTCTTCACGCGGGTTTCTGCGTGCATCCTTATCTGGAATCCACTCACAAACTTGATGGATTATTCCGGGGGAACAAAGCCAGTCTATGAACGTATCTCTTAGCTTCAATGCATCCGAAGTCCAGTGGCCGATGTATTCCGAATCGGTCGGACTCCAAAGTTCGTTTTCCCACAAGAATTTCCACCGTGCCTGTATGGATGCATCAATATAGGGCACGTTATAGCCGAGCCGCGCCTCTAGCGTGGTTAACACCTCCATAGCGGTTGCATGATGATGGCAAAAGATGAGAACCTTCTCGTGCTGTTTGACTAGCTTTGCGACGGTATCCGCGACTGCTGCGGTTTTGGGATGTGCATTCGACGATTTCCGTCTCAGCATCCTCTCAGCTGATTTTTTCGCGAACGTGGCAATTTCCCCCTCGGTTTTTGAAAGATTGTTGGGGCTGACGGCCTTTAACTCGCGACGGAGGTGGTCCCAGCCCACATGAAAACGAGGATCGTTGGTTCGAGCCCCGTGCCGAATTATCGCCAGTCTGAAGAGGCGATCGGCGCGCAGGAGCAACTCGATATCATCTTCTTCCGCTCGCGGCACTTTCAATTGGAGAGGGTGGCTGGGGATTTCGCCAAAATGAATTTTCTCAGCTTCGCTCAAATCATTTATGCTATGTCGAATTACAAATGGCGAAATAGCGTTGATGGCTTTGCGGGCAGACGTGGCCAAGCGGTCGGATTCTGCAGTGACGTCGACTCCGAGTCTTAGTTGATAAAGGCGCGAGAGTGCTTGGGCATATTCTCGGACCGGGGTTCCTGCGGTTCTTCCCCCAACTAACCCAAGCAATTGGGACAGTTCCGTGATCGCGATGCTAAATGGCGTCGCAGTTAGAATCAATTTCCGGGTGGCTCGGTGCCCATGCTTGTTCAGGGCACGGTTGAAGATGCTGTTTTCCCCTTTAGCTCGGTGGGCCTCGTCGATAATCATCAAATCACAGTCAACTCCGCTACTTCGGGTGGTGTGATTTTTGACAAGCTGGTGATGTGTCCCCACTTGAATTCGGCCTCTTCGCAAGCGGTCGACTCGGTTGACCTTAAGCTGGCTGGAACTGACCTTAAGCGCCTTTGCCGTTTTATTAAGTAAGGGAATGTGGGCCTCCAATTCCTCGGCCCAACGCCGCTTCATGACGTCGTTGGGCGCCAATACCCGAACACAGCCGCCGGTGCCGGCGACAATCCACGCAATCAACGCCCCAATTGTGGTTTTTCCTAGCCCGACGTCGTCCGCTAAAAGTACGCCGCGATCCTGTTGAAAGCGTTTTAGGATCTCTCGTGCGGTTTTAAACTGTCTCCGGGTTGGCGCCTCTTTCAGCGGTCGTGATTCCTTTTTTGACGCTTCGCAATACGTTTTTGGGCGATCAAGAAATTCCCATGTGGGCGCATCGAGCGTCCATGATTCATCTGCCATTGGTCGACTCCTTTAAGCGCCTTCCTAATTCTTCATGTACCAGCTTGGCGGGCAATCGGATCGTCATGTTCGAATCTGTTCGTTTTCGGTTAAAAAAGGCCAACAAGCGCGCGCCGTCACTCTTTAGCAGTGCCCGGTCAAAATCCGTAGAATCTTTGGCGTAGTCCCAGCGCTGTTGCCACGTTTTCACCACTGCGAACCAAGCGCGCGCTTGGATGAATATTTCCAAGGAGTAATCGCTCGCGCCATGAAGTGGGTGTTTATTTCCCTCGGCTTCTGCTCGGCGATCGAGATCTCCTTCGGCGACGTATGGATCGCCGTATGATTCAAGCAGCAGTGCCTCTCCTATCGATTCAGATGCTTCAGGGTCGACCTCCGGCAGGGGCGTCTTGGCGAACTCGATCGGGTCGCGCAGATCAATAATCGGCACAACACAGCTCGCGGCACCCGCGGTTATTCGGACAAGGAGGGGCGGATTTTTGGAATCGCGCCATTTGACCGAGCCGGTTGCCGTCTCACCGACGCACTTTACCGCCAAGGGCTTCGCTCGAACGGGCTTGGTGAAGGCAACGGCGATGGTGATGCGTTCAACTGCGGCCACTGTGCGGCAGGACGTCCAAATTTTCTCCCCGTCCCAAGTCGCAGCACTCCAAGTGAAGATCGATGAACTTGTCACTTGTTCATCCAGGACCGATGTGTGGGGTTTGTAGGTGCAATTGAAATCAAAGGTCTCACCCGAGATCGGCCAATCTGATTCGAGCAGCACCCCCAATTCAAAATTCCTGGAGGGTCGTTTGCCTGCTCCCCACGCGCTCGCGCTAAAATTTGCTGACGTAATTAGAAGGCGTTTCGCCTTTCCGCGTTTGAGCATGTAAAATTTGGCATGCGACCATCGTTCGTCGTATCTAGAGTGCTCCAGGTGAAACCTGTTCAGCGGTCGATCTATTGGATGACCGAGCCTTACTATATTGACGCCCGCATTGGTGAATGCAGCCAGTGCCGATGCAGGCATCCGCCATTCTCCTTTGCCATTGCCGCTCGCCCAAGGGTGATGCTGGTCGATCCAGTTGAGTTTAACATCCCCGGGTTCAACGCCAATATCATTACACCACGCGGAGAGCAATCGGTCGCTCCAGTCGCCGATGAATGGAACGCAAGCCGAGATCGTCAGACGACCTCTGCCGGCGGGGGCGATTTTGCCCAATGCCTTCGCTCCCCATTGCTTTTCTTGTCGCGCCGCGTTTGGGACGCTGGCCAGAAAACGCAGTCCTTGAGGACAGAGGGCGCGCGCGAGCAGAGTTACGAAGTAATCCGTCCGCTCTTGTGCGTATTGGCCGGCGGACGTACCGAGGGCTTTTAGGAAACCGGTGAGGGGGCCCCATGAAGATTGGTTTATTTTTGTGCCTCTGGGGTGGAGCACAAACTCGCTACGCCAGCCTGATTGCAATTGGGCCTTGAAGGCTGAAGACGTGAGGTTGGTGGACGAAATGACCATTTCCAGGATGTCGTCGCCGCTTTCTGAATACCAGTGAAGCATCCAAAGTTTCGCATGCTGTATCGCTGCACGGTTGGCACCGACCGAAAATGGGGTCACATATCTCCAGAGCCACGGATACGTACCAGTAGAAGGATTCTCCGTAGTCGAATCGCCTTCTTCGACCGCGCAGGACGTAATAACGGTAAGTTTCCCCCGAAGCTTCTCTAGCTCTCGGGCGAGTTCCCCGAAATAGAGCGGACGCGCCTCCGCGTCGGATGTGAACGCTCGGTCGAGCCCGAGGATGGACGGGAGTACATGCTCCACCAAGAGCCCGGCATCGGGCGGACGGTACGTCGTAAAAAGGGCGGCCTTGAGGATATGTCCGGCGCGTGCGCTTAATAGAGGACTTTGCCATGTGGGTCCCTCCATTATAGTTCGTCCTCCTCTTCGGTCGTTCCGCCCGCTGCAGTCAGCGCAACCCCCATGTCTGCAATCCCGCATTGCGCGGCGAGGCGGGCTAATGGCCAAAGTCGAAATCTATAATCGCTCGCCGCGAGTTCCTTCTCGGGAAGCAGGGGCTCTATGCGGTTTTGGTGCAGGCGGAACCATCGAAGACCGCCGCCACATACTTCGTGATGTCTGATCACAGCGTGAGTGGTAGCCTCGATTGAGTGATTTCCAGTCACCGCCTCCGCTAACGCGGTGATGTTCGAACTCCACGGGCGCGCTGCTCCTCCCGTGTTCCAACGCTTAGCGGCACCGACGAGTTCACGTAAGGCGGCTTTCACCTGCGGTTCATTACTCAAGTCTCGAAGTAGTGGGCCCTCTGGAAGCTGGGAGCTCCAAAGTGTGACCCAGATCATCCGCATGACCTTCATTCCTGCATCGGCCAGGCGAGTGAATACCGGAAGGTACCGGAGGTCCTCATAATCCGAAAGCTTCTGCAATGCTCGCGCCGACGCCAAAGCGTCGCAGAGTTCCGCGTGGTTCGAAGCGACGGATTCCTTGGCTAGGATCTCAGCCACGATTGTGCGCCGGTGCGTATCAGCAAACAAAAGCGGCCGTAGCAATTTTCGTTCATCCGGCGGCAGCGGTTTCGCGGAGTCGGTCGGAGTGGGCAGGGGAGTTTGGCTCGGACCAGCGGCCCAATTTATCCAGCCCTTCTTGATCCACCATTGCTCCTCCTGACCAACCCACCGCAACCAATGCGTGCCGGTTTCAAATCGAGCTCCGGTGATTCGAGTCGATCTCGGAAGGTTCTCATCAAGATAGTTTGCTAGAGCATTAACCGCTGGCCCCGGCGTCCAGCCGTCTCCGCGCGAATCACCGATCGTTAAATTTGGTATACTCCGAAAGAGGGTGCGATAAGCGCCGTACATTCCGACCTGTCGATACCGGCGAAATTGATCCTCCGACATGGAGAACCTTTCCGGCGCGGTATCCGCTTTCAGCCACCGCTGGACGCTGCGTTTGCCCCGAAGCTGGCCGCCGAGCTCGGGATGACGTGTGACGCTCCGAGCAACCCATAAAAGTTCAAGCGGCCTCAGCCAAGCGTAGCGTTGTTGCTGGGCTTCACGATCGGCCAGGTTGCCGCCGCCTGAGGTCGTCCACGCTTGATGGGACCATTTCAGGCACCATGAAATCAGCGTGATCCAACGGGCGTCCACCGTGGCATTGCTAAGGCCTGGAGCGAGAATGTCGGAAAAACGCTCGGCCGCGAGGCGTAGGCCCAAAGCGTCCCCGCGGCGCCTTGCGAATTCTTCCCAAGGGGAAGTGAAAAATAGCTGGTGGGTATGTTCAGCCAAGGCGCACCTTTGCGTAAAGTCCCTGCAGTTTATCGCGAGACCGCACTGCGGTGCAGCCAGCATAGAACCCATTTCGAACGCGCGCTTTTCCCGACTGCGCCTTGAGCTTTTGCGGCATCACCTGGAGCTGCTTTTTCGCTACCATTGCGTCTGCATTGAAGGGCAGATGTCCGGAGTTGAGGCAATCCGTATGTTGATAAGGCGGTGCGGATTCGGTGTTGCTGATGAGAATTACGTTAAACCAGAACATCAGTCTTGTCGTCGATCCGTACACCGAGCAAGAGACCTGCAAGCATTGCATGGCCCCACCTGTCGCGAAAAACTGGATAGCTGTCAGTCCATCGCGTTTTCCGTGGGAACAGGAGGCCTTGGACTTCATTTATGAGAAGTTTCCCATCGGCTCCGATTATCTCGCCTGGTCCAACTTTGAGTTCATCGCGTCCGACGGTTCGATCAATGAGTCAGATCTGTTAATCGCGACGCTCTGGGGAGTGTTTCTCATCGAGATAAAGAGCATGCCCGGCCGCTTGTCGGGCGATAACGGTACTTGGACGTGGTCGACGGAAGACGGTCGACGCCGGACGAATGACAATCCGCTCCTGTTGACGAACCGGAAATGCAAGCGTCTCAAGGATCTTCTCGGACGCCAGCCCGCTTTCCGAAAGCTAGAGGTGCCCTACATTCAACCACTGGTTTTTTGCTCCGCGCCAGATCTCGTACTGCAACTGACCGCCGACGCGCGCAATTTCGTTTGCGTTCGCGACACCGCCGACAAGTCTCGCCCGGGAATCCGGGCAGCGATCTTTGCGCGGCAGGGACCGGGATTGCGTCAGTATACGGAGCGTATCGTCGATAGCCGTACACTGAAGGCGTTTGCCCAGGCGATGGGCGAGGCGGGTTTACGGCAGCAGCAACGCAAGGTCGCGGACTTTGTCCTCGATCGGTTGCGATACGAGAGCCCAACCGGCGTATTCCAAGATTGGGAGGCTCACCACGCGACCTCCAAATCGACCCGCCGGCTCGTGCGAGTTTATCTGACCGCGACGCAAGCAGCGAGGATCGACCGCGAAGCAATCTCCGAGGCAGCCAAGCGAGAATTTCATACCCTCGAACGACTGAGCCATCCGGGGATCCTCCGCGCTTTGGTGCCGGCGGAAAGCGAGTTGGGTCCCGCCATCGTGTTCGATTTCGATCCTACCGCACAGCGGCTTGATCATTATTTATTGGAGAATGGCGCGCAACTCGACGTTGGCGGACGGCTCGAATTGCTGCGGCAGGTGGCTGACGCGATCCGATACGCGCACGCCAAAGACGTTGTGCATCGTGCGCTCACTCCGCAAAGCATCTTTGTATTGAAGGACAAGTCAGGTAAACCTCGGGTTCAGATCTATAATTGGCACACGGGGAGTCGCCTGCCGGACGGGAGTTTTTCGGGACTGACGGATTTCTCGGTGAGTGTCCACGCCGGTCAGTTGATCGAGGAGCCCGCCGGCGCCTATCTCGCCCCGGAAACCCTCACTCCGGGTGAGGAACCGGCGGAAGCGATGGATGTGTTTTCACTTGGAGCGCTCGCGTATTTTCTTTTCGGCAATCAGCCGCCCGCTCTCGACGCCACTGAGCTCCTAGAAAAACTGAAGGCAAGCTCATCCCGATCCCTGGAGTTGCGGGAAATTGCCGACGGAGTTTCCGAAAGCATCGCTCAACTGGTTCGGGAGAGCACGCGCGCCAATATGCTCGAGCGTTGCTCACTCGACGATTTTCGCGATGGTCTCGATCGCATCGAGGACGACCTGACTCGCCCGGATAACGAGGTGGGAGATCCGCACGACGCCATCGACGGCTCCGTGCTCAGCAACGGCTTCACGGTTGAGCGTGAACTAGGTCGGGGCGCCAGCGCCAAAGCTCTCCTCGTCACCAAGGGGCAGGCTCGCTGTGTTTTAAAAGTCGCGCGCGATGCGAGCTTCAATCGGCGCCTCGATCAGGAGTTTCAGTGCCTTAAAGGCTTGGGTTCACCTAACATCGTCAAGGTTTTCGACCGGTATGAACTAAACGGCCTGACGGCTTTCACGGTCGAGCTGGCAGGCGAGCGCACGTTGGCGCGCATGCTCAAGGAAGACGGTCCTCCGGGGCTCGAACTTCTCCAGCGGTACGGTGAAGAGCTTATTTTCGCGGTGGACTACCTCGACAAGGAGGGTGTTTTTCATCGCGACATCAAACCCGAGAATATCGGGATTGGAGACGCCGGTGGCGCGCGACCACAGAAGCGTCTGCGGCTTTTTGACTTCTCCCTCGCGGCTGCAGCTCCGACCGAATTGCGCGTGGGCACGTTGGAGTACCTCGATCCTTTTCTCAAAGAACGTAAGGCCCGGCGTTACGATCTCAGCGCCGAACTCTACGCCGTCGCCATGACGCTGCATGAATTGGCGACGGGCGTGCGCGCCAAATGGAATGGTGGGCAACCGCGTGTCACTTCAGAAGAGATCACGCTACGTTCAGAGCTGTTCGATCCCAATCTCCGGGACCAGTTCAACGCATTCTTTCGCACCGCGCTCCATCGTGACTATCGCGAGCGCTATGATAATACTCGCGAAATGCTGCGGGCTTGGAGCGGGATTTTTGATACCGTCGATGCGCCCTCCGCGCAGACGGCACACGAAGCCGCACCCCAGGACGTGCTCAGTGAAGCGATCCTTGAACATGCCACTCCGGCTACACAGACCGCACTGCTCGGATTGAGCACGCGGTTGATGAATGTGCTCGATCGGAGAGGAGTCCACACGGTCTCAGAGCTGCTGCAGTTTCAGTTCGGTCGATTCGACAAGCTCCGCGGGGTTGGTCGAAAGACCCAACGCGAGATCATGAGCGTAATGCATCGGCTCAGGCAGCGTTTCCCGGAGATCGAGTCCGGACAGGCGATGGTTACTGTGTCCGACGTGGCGGTCGTGGCGGGTAAGGAAACGGTCGACGTCCTCGCGCAGCATGCGTTGATGGTCAGCAAGGGGAGGGCGGGCGAAACCGAGTCCGCTATTCTGCATCCGTTTTTAGGATTCAAGGTCACGACGGGTGGGGAGCCGCTGGTCTGGCCAAGCCAAAGCGATTTAACTGTCATCAGTGATGTCACTCGTCAGCGGATCGGACAGATCATTACCAAGGCGCGAGACCGGTGGGAGAAATCAGAACCGCTCGCCGGACTGCGGAACGCCATCGACGAAGTGTTGCGCACCAAGGGTGGGGTCATGGTTCAACAAGAACTGATCGCTTACGTCCTCGCCGCTCGCGGATCGATTGCGGAGGAGCCGCAGCGTACTCGCCTTGCCAGCGCAGCTGTGCGTGCGGCGGTGGAGGCGGAGCATGTGAGCGAATCGCCACGCTTCGATGAGTATCGGAGTAGTGGAAAAGTCTTCGTCGCGCTTGATCCTGAGTTGCGCACGTATGCAGTGGCTCTCGGTCGAAAGGCCGATGAATTGGCTCCACTGGACCCATTGCCCACACCTTCCCGTGTCCTCGACGAGTTGAAATCAGTCTCGTTCCCGGACGTCGCCACTATTTCTCCTCCGGTCGAAGCTAGACTTCGTCAACTCGCAGTCGCCGCCGCCAACAACGCGGACCTTTCTTCGCGGGGTGAAATTTATCCGCCGGGGATGGACGCGAGCCGGGCACTGACCCTTGCCCGCAATGCTCTCTTTGGCGACGAGCTTAGTGTTGCCGAAATCGAACGCCGCCTGCGCGCACGTTTTCCTCGGTGCGGGGCGCTTCCCCCTCGACCGCAACTCGACGCCGTGCTGCGCGACGCCGGTTTTGATTTCGAGTGGCAGCCGCTCGCGGCCAATCATCAGGGCGCCTACAAATCGACGCGCTCCGATTCGCTTTCGTCCAGCTACTCTATCGGCTCCCGCAAGCCGACCCAATATACAGTGCTGCCCGGCGCCGCGACCGATCCCGAAATTGCCCAAGCCGCCTCGGTCGAGAACCGGCTGCGCATTTCCGCCAAGGAGGGAGGTTATCTCATTCTCACGGCTGAAGCCGGCCAACTCGAGATGGCCGAAGGTGAATTGGCGTCGCGCTTCGATGTCGAAATTTGCGATCTCGATGCGCTATTCCTCGAAGCATTGCACGTGGAGGCGGAGGAGGTCGGTGCGAATTGGGACGTTGTTCTCGCTGCCGATTCAGCCCCACGCGATTCGGCCGATTGGCAAAACTTGCAGTTTCTCGTGGAGCGCGCCCTGCCTAAAGTGGAGCGACGGTTGCGTAGCGTGCGCAAGACTTGCCTGGCATTGCATCCAGGGCTGCTCGCGCGTTACGGGCACATGAATTTGATCGCCACCCTTGCCGCTGACATTGGCCGCGCTGGCGGTCCAGGTGGACTATGGGTGCTGGCTCCCGCCACGGGTGTTCATACGCTCCCAACGCTTAGCGGCGTGCCGATTCCTATCACCAATCCCAATCAACACACGCGCCTGACCATCCCTTGGCTGCGCAATGAGCACCGCGCCGGAGTGCCGGTTGGCAGGTTATAGGATTAGTGACCAAAGAAGCCGTGCGTGAGCACCGGATGACGATCTGCGTGACTCTCATAGCGAACCGATCGGAAACACCGTTTTCTCGCGCTGATTTCGCCCGTTACGGGGCTCGACCGAGTTGGTCGACGTGGGGCTTTGTGTTGCTCACGCCGAAACGTGGGCTCCGTCCCCTGCTTTGCGTTCGGCCACCTTGAACGCCTCACGAAACGGCGCTGTCATGTGTTAGGCCAACTACCTTCGTGCACCTCGTCTGGACCAAAGACAATCTTCTCATCAACTCGCGAGAAGGGAGCGTAGACCTCGATACATTCACCCGCGCGACTTACTCCCGTCAGGGCTAACGCTTCGCCGCGGTTTGGAGCATCTACTGCGTGCAAAAATTTTGGAGCCCCAGCCTTCAGCGGAACGGTTGCCGTCCATATCTCGCCAATGATCATGATCGATTCTGCGCGAATTCGTTCACAGAACTCAGCGATGTCCCTCATGTAGGCATGCTTCTCGGCGCGCGTGCTGGGGCTGAACTGAACGATTTGGCTTTGAATTCCTTTCTCGATGATTGCGGTTGAAATATGATATCCATCAGTGGCCACGATTTTGCGCCCACGGGCGAAGTAACGGATACACTCTTCGCGAAAGTTGGAAGACGCGGAGGGTACATAGTCCTGGTCGTTGCCATACTGACGCGTCGCCGAATCAAAGACTTCCTGCCTGGTCGCAGACCAGTGACCGTAGTCAATTTCGATGGGCTCACCGGATTTTGCATCGAGCCATTGGTGCCGAGCGAAAGGATGCAACATTTCATCAGGCAGCACGAAATTGGACGACCGCAACTTCTCATGGAATTCACACAATCCGATTGGCGGCGTCGAGAGGAGTCCGTGGGCCTCGAAGAGTAGCGCTTGAAGGAAACCGTATGCGTGCGTCAAGGCCTCGAGGATCTCATGATTCGGAAGTTCGGAGTCGACCCATCGCCGCTCGACTCGAATGATCGTTCCATCCTCGGTTGTAAGATTGCCGAGTTTTTTCCCGAGCGAACGTGCCAGAAGCGCACTGCTGAGGCCTGGTGGCATCTCGACATCGTGAGTTTTCAGGTCAAGCCAACCCGAGTAGATTGTAGTCCGGACCGTGCTTTTGGTCTCGAGGTCACCCTGCTTCTCGATCCGATTCCGCGCATCGACGAGCCAGCGGAGCACCGGATTCTCCCTCATCAATTTCTGCTTCGAGCCATACCAAGCATCGAAGCCGGCCAGCTTTGATTTTTCTTTCTGCAAAATCCATGTAACACTGCGAAGCGCTTGAATGGCCGACTGGACATTTGGGCGAAAGAGATCGGGATCGAAATATGACTGCCGCGCGGCGCTCCACAGGCGGAATGCGTCTGCCAACCTTCGATCGACCGAAATGAGAGGGCAAATCTGATGCGTCGATCGTTGTGTGGTTGCCACTCAATCCTTTCGACGGGAAAAGAGCAGGTGTATCCCGCGGTCTTTGTCCCTGAACATCGAATCGTTCAAGTCCGATTATCGAGCGAGGTATATCAAGGTTAAGACTTTTCTTATTGATGTCCTGTATAGCGGACGATAATTGACAAATGGTCCGGTAAACAAGACGCTTTTCGGTCGTGTCTTCCTCCCCATCACTACCCCTTCCTGCGGCTCACGCCTTGCGCAAGCTTGGGCGTGAACTCGCGTTGGCGCGCCGGAAGCGGGGCATTTCGACGCAGGATATGGCGTCGCGTCTGTTTGTCAGCCGTGACACGTTGTGGCGACTCGAGCGGGGTGACCCGACCGTTGCTTCGGGCACACTCGCCACTGCGACCTTCATTCTGCAGCTGCATGACCGGCTTGCCAATCTTGCCGCGCCCGGCACCGATGCGCTTGGCCTGAGCCTCGACGAGAACCGGTTGCCCAAGCGCATTCGGCGCACCCGGCCGTGAGCATCGAGGTGCACATCGACTGGCAGGGCGCGACTCATCTCGTCGGACGGTTGCACGCGGCCGAGCGCGGTCCGGCCGTCACCTTTGAGT
>CAYVDZ010000073.1:0-12747 GCA_964450575.1 uncultured Opitutus sp. | reverse complement strand
GCGCAAACACCTGTTCGGGTGCGGCACGAGCGTCGTCTGCACCAGCGCCACCCTGGCCATGGGCGGCCAAATCGAGCCGTTTGCCGCCCGCATGGGCGCAAACGAGGCGCGCGCCGTCGTCGTGAAATCCCCCTTCGATTTTGCCCGCAACATGCGCGTGTATGTCGCGCGGGATGTGCCATTACCGTCGCCCCAGGAGGCGAAACTGGCGCTCGACGTCCTCACTGATTACATCGCGTTCTGCACCGCCCAGGTGAGCGGCGGCACGCTTGTGCTCTTCACGAGCTATCAGGACATGCGGGCGATCGCGACCACGCTGGAGCCGCGTTTCCGCGCGGCCGGGCGACCGTTTCTGATCCAAGGCGCCGACCTCTCGCGCACGGAACTCACGCAACAAATGCGCCAGCTCGGCAATGCGGTGCTCTTTGGCACCGACAGTTTCTGGACGGGCGTCGACGTTCCGGGCGACGCCCTGGCGCAAGTTATCATCACCCGACTGCCGTTTGATCCGCCCACGCATCCGATCACCGAGGCCCGCGGCGATCACATCCGCCAACGCGGGGGTTCGCCCTTCAATGAACTCACGCTGCCCGACGCGTTGATCAAGTTTCGCCAGGGGATCGGCCGGCTCATCCGCACCGCCAGCGATCGCGGACTCGTGACGATTCTCGATTCGCGGGTGCTGGCCAAGAGCTACGGACGCCTGTTCCTTGATTGTCTGCCCCAACGGGAATTCACCCTGCTGACGCGGGAAACACGGCAGGAGGAATTTCATCCTTTCGCCTCGCGGACACCCCGGTTAGGATAGGGGAATATTCTCATGTTATCGCTTCGCGCCGCGGCGCTCACTGACATAGGCCGAATCCGGCACGAAAACGAAGATCGATTCCTACTCAATGAAACCAGCCGGTTTTTTGGGATTGCGGATGGTGTGGGAGGCTTGCCCGGAGGTGCCGAGGCGGCCCAGGGCGCCGTTGACCAGATTGAGGCCGGTCTGCTCGCGCGGTCGGCGGACGAAGAGCCGGATTTGGCAACGCTGACACGCGCAGCCAACGACGCGGTCGTGGCCCTCGGGCGAAAGGTCAGCAGCGCGATGGGCATCGGCACCACGCTCACCTTCGGCTGTATCCAGAAAGACACGATGCTGATCGGCCACGTCGGCGACTCGCGCTGCTACACCACCCGGAAAGGGGAATTTATCCGCCTGACCGAAGACCATTCCGTCGAGAACGACGCCCGCCGGGCGCGCGAACGGGGCGAAATGGCTTATTACCACGAGTCGAACCGCAACGCATTGACCCGCTGCATCGGCCAGCCCACGCCGCTGGACGTCGATGTTATTCGCCGGCCGCTGGCCGCCGGAGACCGCTTCCTGTTTTGCACGGATGGCGTCACCCGCCTGATCCCGGAATCGGAATTGGCGTCCTTGCTGACCAAATACGAAGATCCCGAATCGACGGTCAAAGACATGGTGATGCTCGCCGTGCGTCGGGGCGGACCCGACAACGCGACCGCCGTGGCGGTGTTTATTGACGCTGTCTAGGCGATGCCCTCCCGCTCCGAAACATTTCAAGGCCTCGTCACGCGCCAGCCGGAAAACGAGCTGTTTCGCTTCAGCCTGGCGCAAGCCCTCGTGGCGGAAGGGCGCGCCAATGAAGCCATCGAACACTATACGTTTTGTGTGCAGAAGAAGGCCGATTGGATGATGCCGCGCATTCTCCTGGGTAAACTCTGTCTCCAGCTCGGACGTCGCGAAGAAGCCCGGCCTCTGCTGGAGGCGGCGCTCCAGCTGGCGATTGATCAGACGCACGAAGACCCCGAACGCGAACTCCGCGGAATCCTCGCCGAGCTTGCGGGTTCGTAGGGCTGGGGCCAGGGCCGTAAGAAGGCGGAACCGGAGCCGCGCCGAGCGCATTCCCGCTCGTCAAGCGGAAGCGCGGAAGGGATTGACCGCGCGCACGCCATCGTAGTCTTGCCCGTGGTTGAGATCTTCGGTGAAGAGTTCGCGGGCGCCGCTGGTCTGAGCGGCAGCAACGATCATGGCGTCCCAAAGGGAAAGTTTCCAGCGAGGCTGGAGGGCCAGGCCAAGCCGAAAAACAGCGAGAGTGTTGTCGATCACGGGCCAAAGGGAGAAATCTGCGATGAGGAGGGCGTCGTCGGTAGCGGAGCGACCGCGGCGGACGAAGTTGACGTAGAACTCTTGCAGCACCTGCACGCTGATGGCGGTGCGACCGGGTTGGAGCCAGGCCTGTTCGATAAGCGACTGGGCGATGTTGCGCTTCTCGGGCGCGTCAAGATCGTAGCCGTAGAGTAGGATATTGGTGTCCAAAAAACGTTCAGTGGTCATGGGCTTGTTCCCGGGCCAGAGGCTGGCCGCCGAGGTGATAGCCTTGACGGAGGCGGGCCAAGGCGTCTGCGGGTGGACCGGCAGATAATTCGTCCCGGAGAACGGCCTTAAGGCCCTCAATTACAAGGTTATCGACCGACGTGCGGCGACGGGCTGCGGCGATTTTTGTTCGCTCGAGAATGCCGTCAGGCAAATCGATGGTCGTTTTCATACGGCCATAAATACGGGGATATGTGGTCATTTCAAGTGGAGAGGACGATGAGTACGGCCTGAAAATGCAGGCTGCCCTTCCGCTCCGCGCCATTGATCACAGAGTCCATTACCGCCTTGATCTCCAGAGTCGGAATTGGATTCGGTGTCGACCAAATCCGACGAACCCGATCAACGGTCCACGAGAAGGTGTTGGCTCGCAGTCCGTGGGCGGGCCCGACAACGCACCCGCCAAGGTCGTGTTTGTTCAGTCTGCTGGGGTGTGATGCCCACGCGCTCCTTGGTTGACGACCTCGGAGAATCTTTTCTCCGCCATCGAACAATTTCCTGTTCGGTTTCTGAGGTCGGTGCGGTTAGAATATATGAATCCTATGAACGATGACGCCGCTTTGCTTCGACGCTTTGTCGAAGAACGCTCCGAAGCCGCCTTTGCCGAGCTCGTGCAGCGGTATGTCAATCTTGTATACCGCGCATCGCTGCGTCGAACCGGGGGCGACCTCCACCCTTCCGCCGATGTCACTCAAATCGTGTTCACGGCGCTGGCCGGTAATGCCCGTCGGCTTTCGCCGGATACGGTGCTCGGCGCGTGGCTGCATACCGCCACTCGCAACGCCGCGCAGAAAGTCATGATCTCTGAACAGCGCCGTCGCACTCGCGAACGCGCTTACGCCATGGAAACCTCATCTGAAAATGTCCGCGCTGATCCCGACTGGGAACAAGTCCGACCGGTGCTCGATAACGCCATCGATGAACTTCCTGCTCTTGATCGCACCTCTCTCGTGTTGCGATTCTTCGAGCGTCGCACGTATTCCGAAATCGGCGCAGTACTGCAAATCCCGGAAGATGCCGCTCGCGTGCGCACGGATCGGGCTCTTGATAAATTGCGGACAAGGTTGAGCCGTCACGGAGTCACGTCCACCGCAACCGCGCTGTCTATAGTTATATCCAGCGAACCACTGATTGCGGCGCCAGCCGGACTTGCCGCCTCCCTCACGGTGCACTCACTGGCCGCAGCTGGTTCGGGAATCGCCCTCTCCGCGCTTACGTCCTTTATGACAACCAAGATCATAACAACCGCCGGGATCAGTGCCGTCGTCGCGTTTTGGGCCGGCAGCTATTTCGGATTCTCCAAGCACCCGGAATTCCCGCCATCAATTCCAGAAGCAAACGGGAAGTTGGCAAACATCATCTCTATAAGGGAATCGACGCCCTGCCGCCAACGCAGGTGAACAGTATCTTCAAGTCACTAACCACAAAAATGTAAGATATCAAAAGTGGAATTGACCGGGAGCCTATCGCAGGAGCCAAAAGTTCGGATAAAGGCTGGCCGCATCGCAATTGTCTGCAGCACGCTTTCACGATTTCTGACATGACCCCCGCCAGAATTCCCGGGCCCCGGAAATTTCCGCGGTTGATAATGTAATATAGTGCATCCGGAAACTGGAGACGTACGGCGGGCAATCAATTCATCGACTTTGACGAGGGAACACTCGATTTCGCTTCGAGATGATTCGCATCCCCTTCGCGGACGGCAGGGTCGAGGTGGAAGTATTTCCACGGGTGCTGGGACTGCGCGTTGGAGTGAAATCCGCTCACCGCCGGATGAAGCAGGAGCGTCGTGACGGGGAAAACGAGCGGTATGATCGGCATCTCGCGGGCGAGCAGCGTCTCGAGCCGGTCGTAGGCGTCGTTGCGTGCGGGGATCGTGGCCGCGGATCGCGCGGCGCGGAGCAGTTGGTCAAAATCGGCGTTCGACCACAGATAGCGGCTCAGCGTGTTGCCCGTGCGATGCAGATCGTAGAACTCGTACGGGTGGGCCATTGTCCACCCGTCCATCGCCAGCTGGTGGCGCCCGGCGTTCTGGGTGTCGATGTAGACAGCCCAGTCCTGAATCGAGAGCGTCACGGTGACACCCAGATGCTTGCGCCACATTTCCTGCAGCACCTCGGCAATCATTTTGTTCTCGCCCCGATTGGCGAGGAGCAACTCGACCGGAGGGAAGCCCCGGCCGCCAGGGAAGCCAGCCTCCGCCAGCAATCGCTGCGCGGTCTGAGCGCTGTCTTCGATGTGCGGTTTGGGTTCGAAGTCGACGCCATTGGGCGGGGCAAAACTGCGGGCCGGCGGGGGCTGTCCCGTCACGATGCGCGCGAGCGGTTCACGCTCGATCGCGAGGGCGAACGCCCTTCGCACGCGCACATCGGTGAACGGTGCCCGGGTCGGATTGATCGTGACGAAGGTCAGCCGTTGCTGGGGCTCGATGCGCAGGGCTTCCGGCTGTTCGGCGCGCCAATGGGCCATGCGGGCCGCCGGCAGCGTGGCGGTCATATGTAGCTGCCCGGTACGGAACATTTTTTCCTCCGCGTCGATGTCGTCGATGGGGTAAAACACGATCCGATGCAGCCGCACCCGGTCGCGGTCCCAATATGTCGGAGACTTCTCGACAATGATGAACCGGTTCGGCCGCCACTCTTTCAAGACGAACGGCCCGTTGCCCACGAAGTTGCCCGGCCGGGTCCAGGGATTCAGGCGGTCTTCGGGATTTCCGTGGCGCTTGAGCACGTGAAGAGGGACCGGCGCCCAGCTGGCGGAGACAATCGAGTGGAGCAGAAACGGCACCGGCTCCTCGAGCCGCACCTCAACGGTGAGCGTATCCAAGGCTCGAATTCCGACCGTGCTGAAGTCGGCCGTCTTCCCTTCCAGGTAGGCGCGCGCCCCGGCCAGCCAAATGAAGCTGTTACCCGCTTCCGCGCCCAGTTTCGGTGACAAGGCGCGCCGGGCAGAGCCGACATAGTCTTCGGCCGTGACCGGCTGTCCGTCCGACCAGAGCGCATTCGCCCGCAGGTGAAACGTATAAACGAGGAGGTCCGGCGAAACCTCCCACGACGTGGCCCCGCCCGCCGCGGGTTGACCAGTCACGGGATCGGGAACCAGCAATCCCTCCAGCAGCGCCAACTGAATGGAGTGATCATTGCTGCCGGTTGTCGTCTGCGGATCGAGTCCCTGGGGTTCGATGGCATTGCCGACGTGGAGCGTTTGCGTCCGCAGACCCTCAGTCACGGGCGTCTCGCGTCGGCCGCACCCGGACAAGGCCAGTCCGCTGGCGGCCAAGAGGAGCGCAACGCCGATGCCGCGTGAAGGTGGGTCCGCGGAGGCAGGCAAAAGAAGCGAAGCCTGAGCGTGACGCCTGCGTAGAATGCGGCCATGAGTCATGATGGATGGGGGTGTGAAGCGGGAACACTGGCTTCCTCGGGGACGGCGACGACCCGCGAGAGGATGACTTCAGGGCGGGCAGAACGCAAGAACCAATCTACAGGGTCAAACTTTGCATTTTGCACTTGTGTGGCCACCGTGAATTTGTGACGCATGGGACATGGCACGCAAACTCCGACTGGAATATGAAGGCGCGGTCTATCACGTTATCAGCCGCGGTAACTATCGAGCGGATGTATTTGGTCGCGACAGCACCAAAGTGGCTTTCCTGAAGTGCCTCGGGGAGGCGGCAGAAAAAGCGGCCTGGAACGTCCACGCGTGGTGCGTGATGCCCAATCATTACCATCTCTGTCTCACGACTCCGCGGGCGAATCTGGTGGAGGGAATGCGATGGCTGCAGGCGACGTTCTCCAATCGATTCAACCGCGTGCGCAACGAGCACGGCCATGTATTTCAAGGCCGCTATAAAGGACTGCCCGTGGAGCCGGATGCCACCGGAGCGGTTTGTCATTATATCCATCTCAATTCCGTGCGGGCCGGCCTCACCTCCCTACCAGCGATCGAACGCTGGCCGTGGTCGAGCTTGCCGACGCTCATGAACGGAAGACAGCGCCCGGCATGGTACTCACCCGAACCGGCGCTCGCGCACGCCGGAGGTCTCGAGGATACGCCGGCCGGGCGAAGACACTACCTGGATTATCTCGGTTGGCTCAACGCCGATGAAGCCGGACAAAAAGAGCTGGCGTTCGATCGGATGTCAAAAGACTGGGCGGTGGGTGAGCGGGAATTCAAAGCGGCCTTGCTGGAGGCGCATCAGGAACTCGGGATTCGCATCCAGAGAGGTGAGCATGGGCCGGGGGAGATATCGATGGCTTTGTGGTCAACGCGCCTGGAGACTTACCTGGCCTTATTGAAGAAAACGCCTCGTGACATTACCACTGACGCAAAGGGTGCATCTTGGAAAGTGGCGGTTGCCGCCGCCATGAAAACCACGACCACGGCGTCAAACCCGTGGCTGGCAAGCCAGCTCAATATGGGTAGCCCATTCCGACTGTGCCGGCTCGTTAGCACCTGTCGCGCCACGCCCGCCGTGTTCCAGCCACACGTCAAAAAAATTGCTAAGTACAAAGTTTGACCCCTAGTCATTCCGCAGCAACTCCGTCGTTGCCTGAATCCCGGCCTCGGAGCCTCCCAAATCCCTCAATAGGCTTTGATACCGACAACGGTGGCGAAAGTGAACGACCGCCGACCGAAAAGACTCTTGGTGTGCAGCGGACAACTTACTGGCAGTAAGGATCTCATTCCCGGGCCGAAAAAAGATCGGTTCGTCGGGTCCGTAGGGAATGGAGTTTGACGCTTTTGGGTGTCGCTTTTCGGGAGCTCCGGTGACGCAGATTCCATGGGAAAATACGTTGCGTAAATCACCGATCATCCTGCAATGCAGTAACCCATGCCGAATACCCCCAAACCATGGTATAGATTTCAGGCCCGCGCACGTCTCCGTTAGTGCGACACTCCTCTGTCGCTCAATAACACTGTTCGGGCAAAGAAGGCGTTCGCTATCCCCTCACATGTCACTATGAAAACTTTCTCCGTTATCGCCCTCGCCCTTTGGATCATCGCCTTCACCAGTATTTCCTGTGCGCAACAAATTTCCGGCATTGGGGCGGCGCTTGCGAAAGAAGGCGAGGTGCTTGTGGTAAAGCGAATCTTCCCTGATTCGCCGGCGGCGCGAAGCAATGCCCTGGAAGTCGGAGATATTATTTTGGAGATCGGCGAAACAGACAGGCCGACCATTCAGACGAACAGTTTGAAGTTGGAGGATGCCGTTGCACTTATTCGCGGTGTTCAGGGGACTGCTGTCCGATTGACCATCATTCCTAGTGGAAGAGACGAATCCCATACCCGGGTCGTCACAATCGTGCGCGGAGACTTGAAGGAGCTTTCAAGTTGGGGCGACGGGAAGCTATTACCCACAGGAACAAGAGCGCCGAACACCACATGGATTCGGGTAGCTGACAGAGAATCCGAACAGCTCAAGGATTTTGAAGGCAAAGTGATCGTGTTAGAATTTTGGGCGACATGGTGTAAGCCATGTCAACCAATCATGGAAAGTCTTCAGGAGCTCCCGAAGAAGTACCCTCATTGGACGGGCAAGGTCGCCTTGATCGGCGCGAGTGTGGATGAGAGTCTTGAACTTCCAGAGAGGCATCTCAAAGCGAAAGGTTGGAACCGAACACACAATGTATGGGCCCAAAGTGATACAGTTAGAGCTTATGGCGTGAATGGGCTTCCGACCATTTATATTATCTCGAAGGATGGCGTCGTCATCTCTAGCGGTCACTTCCTGGACAGTGCTGAAATCGTCAATCGCTTGATTGATTAAAGCTGAAAATCCAGGGCCCAACCCAGAAGGTTGTGTTGCCCGAAGCCGCAACATGACCCTGCTATGGGAAAATGTGTCAAGTGCGGAGAAGCGGTTTTCTGATTATATTATATAGATCGTGTATTTTATTTTCCGTCTAAAGCGGATTGTGGATCGGAGCCGGAGGCGAAGATCAGTCCGGCCGAAGTCGTTGTTGGCTGACGATTTTTTGAAAGCGGTCCCTCTCTGGAAGCGGTCC
Source organism: uncultured Opitutus sp. (assembly GCA_964450575.1). GTDB lineage: Bacteria > Verrucomicrobiota > Verrucomicrobiia > Opitutales > Opitutaceae > ER46. Next base: position 4,356 of record CAYVDZ010000073.1, on the reverse strand, counting down.
GGACTCTCCGGGGCTCGGCTCATCCTGCTATCCGCGCGTGTTGTTCCCCCTATCACCGGATCATACCCCCAATCACTCGAGAGCCGTTCGACATTCCGAAGTTTCGGGCCCAAGTCCGTCTTCAGTTTTTCAGCGGGCCGCCGGTCGGCGGTTCGCGGAGTTCCGCGCGGAAGCGCGGCAGTGACTCCGGGTAGTTTCGCTGGATGAAGCTGATGAGCTTTTCCCGCAGTTCGCAGCGCAGGTTGAAGGTGGTGCCGGCATCGGCCGCGCTGGCGAGGATTCGAACCTGCATGGTGTGCTCGGTCGCGTCAGTCACCTGCACGGCCTTCACCTTCCTATCCCAATGCGGATTATCTTCCAGGAGCCGGTCCACCTCGGCGCGGACGGCATCCAGCGGGACCGAATAGTCCACGTAGAGAAAAACCGTACCGAGCAGGTCAGCAGAGATCCGGGTCCAGTTCTGAAACGGCTTTTCGATGAAGTAGCTGATCGGGACGATGAGCCGGCGCAGGTCCCAGATTCGAACGACCACGTACGTGAACGTCACCTCTTCGATGCGTCCCCATTCGCCTTCGACGATCACGACATCGTCGAGGCGAATGGGCTGCGTAAGTGCAATCTGGATACCGGCGACAAGGGTCGCGAGGCTGCGTTGGGCGGCAAACCCGAGCACGATGCCGGCAATGCCGGCGGAGGCGAGCATGCTGGCGCCAACCTGCCGCACGGGCTCGAACACCATCAGCATGCAGGCGAGGGCGATCCCGCCGATGACGGCGAGTGCCATCTTCCGCAACACGCTGACCTGAGTATATACCTTGCGCGCCTCCAGATTGTCCGGCTGGTCGATGTCGTATTCGGCGAGGATGGCGGTCTCCAGCGCCATGACGACGCGCACCACGACCAGCGCAATTGCGGCGATCAGTCCGATACTGGAGATGGTGCGCAGGACGGCCGTGGCGGTCGGGGAAACTGCGAAGAGCGGCAAGGCAGAGAAAACAACAATGAGCGGCGCCAGCAGGCGCACGGCGCTTCCGATCACCGGGAGCAGAATGCGCGCGAGGCGGCTCGCGCTATGCCCTGCCCGCCGCCGCAGCCTTTCATCGATCACGCGCGCCAGGCGGGCGATGAGCCAAAAGAGGACGACATAGCCCCACAGCGATGCGAGCCATTCGAGTCCGATGAACAGCACGTGATTGGGTTGTTCCAGACGCATCTGGCGCAGCAGAAAGAATGATCCGAAGTACAACGCGTAGACCCAGATCACCAGGCTGAATGGACCCCGTGACACCGCCAGGAGGAGGTCGACCCACAGTCGAGTTTCCGCGACGGTCTGACGCTCGGCTGCCTCTGCCTGGTCACCGGCGGAGGCCGGCTGGGACAGCGCTTCTTCCCGATTGCGACGCCGCTGGCGCAACCAGATCAAAAATCGGATGACCGAATCAACCAGCGCTGCGATCAACAGGACGCTGCAGAACAAGATCAGATCGAGTCCGGTGATGTTCGCCAAGACGGGTTCGCGTGCCCATTCCCCGGTGTACGGGATGAGGGCGTCGGTCATCTGGAGGACGAACGCTGGCACAGATTCGGGACGAGGCGCCGGGCTGGGATCGGGGGATTGAATTTGGAGAAGATTCAAAAGCATATCGGAAGAATGGACTAGTGACCACCACCCAGGAGGGCGGTTGCCTGGAGCTGTTCGATTGGTTCAGTGGAGTGACGGAAGCGTGCATTCTCAGCAATTCGACCCGACCGACGTGGCCAGACCTGATGTGCGCACGAACTTATGCAAAGATTGATAGCTCGCCGCTTCCACCGAACTTTGGGGAGACTCGTATTCGCGCGGGGGATTAGAGAAGGGTTTAGCCCGAAAATTTCACGCTTATCATTGTCATTGCGACCCCGGGGAACGAGGGCGTGGCAATCCAGCTCGACGAATTGTTTCGTCGCTGTGCTTCCCGCAATGACAGATGAAATACAGTTCGCTGCATGTTTACGCGTAGGTATAAAATATTCGGTTTAGGCCTCGCACCCCCTACTCTCGAATCCAGAAAACAAAAATCCCGGGCGCACTCACGTGCGCCCGGGAAAATCTCCTGACCGTGATCTGAGCAATCGATGGCGGTTGCTATAACAAGAGCTGGACGTCTCCCATTCCACCACCAATCACCCGGAGCATCACGGATTCGGAATTTCGTAGACCTCGATCAACCCGGCACCGGTTCCATTGTTGGCCCCGTTGACCACGGCACTATAAGCACCGGGCGTAAGGGTAATGATAACCGCGGCGTCCAAGCTGCCGGCGGTGAGCGGAAAGGCTCCCGTCGCCGTCGAGACCGCAGCTACCTCCGTGGCCGTCGCGGCCGTCTGCGAGGCGTTGACCGGCATGGCTGTACCCCAATTATTGTTCTGCGCGATCGCAACGGTGCTGCCAGCCGCATACACCATCAGGATCGGATCAGCGACCGCGGCCGGTACTCCGAACTGCGTCAAGCTGGGTCCAATACCGCGGATCAGTACGCGCTTGGGAGCGTTACCGCTGACGACGAAGCCCGCAATCAACTGACCCTCACCGGTGTCGACATAACCCCGCGTGGAGATGTTCACGAGTTGGCGGGCGTTGAGCGCCGCACCGGTCGCGGCGTCGTATACCTCAATCAAGGCGACACCGTTGCCACCATTGGGCACAATCACTATTGTATAGGCTCCGGGCTGGAGGGACGTGACGAACGCTGCGTCCTGGCTCCCGGCGCCGAGGCGAAACGCTCCCACGCGATCTCCGGTGGCTCTGACGTCCGCGTTGTCGTTCCAGTTATCGTTCTCAGTGATCAGCGTGCTGCCGCGGTAGAGCTGCACCCGTGGATTGTTGAGGACACCCAAGACCCCGAATCCACTAAGACCCGGTCCAACGGCGCGAATAAGCACCGACCTTGATTCCGTCCCGGTCACGACGAACCCCGCAATCACCGACCGGCTGGCGTCGCCCGCGGTGACACGAAGACGCGACGAGAGGTTGACGAAGCGGTCGGTTGCGTCGGTCCCGCGGCTGAGGCCGAGGAAGTTCGACGTGGCGCCCGCAACGGTAACCGTACCGCTGATACCGCCGGTGGCGGCGTTGACGTTGGCGGTCACGGTGCCTCCGCCCGAGGTGGGAATGGTCACCGCGCCGTTGGGGGTCATGGTGCCCGTGCCGGAATAGGCTCCGCTCGGCGTAATCGCCACCGCGAAGGCCTGTCCATTCGGACCAGCGACAATATAGTTGCTGCCAGAAGCGGAGCCCGGGACGGTCGCCCGGTAGGCGCCGGCAAACGCAGCCGTCGTTCCCGTGGGCGACTGCACGCTGGCCGAGAACGACTGTCCGAGCTCGGCGATGGTGCCTATCATGATGCCATTGCTGACGGTGCCTGCGACTGTATAGGTCGCACCCATCGTCGTCGTCTGTCCGCTGAAGGCGCCGTTGGTCCCGACCTCGAAGGTCACCACCACGGGATGACCGTTACTCGCGAGGCGCATGATGAACACGCCCTTGGTATTATCAACCGAGATGGCGGCGGCGAAGGGGTTGCCGTCGATGGAACCAAAGTACACCTGCTGACCGACGGCGCGAATGGCGAACGTGCGGACGACCTCGGCTGCCGGGTTGAACGAACCATCACCCGTCTGGCGGGCGCGAACCGTGACGACGCCGGAAGCGCCGGTGAGATGCAGGCGATCACCAGAGAGAAGGGCCGGACCGCTCACGATATAGGTGATCGGCAGACCCGAGGTCGACGTCGCCGCCAGGGTGATCGGATCACTTGTAACCGTCAGGTCGCTGAGGTTGCCGAAGGCGATCGCCTGGGCCGCGCGCTGCGGATTACCGAAGTTTACGTCCGTACTGGTGGCGGCATACACGGCATTACCCGCCTGGGTCGCCCGCACCACAATCGGCGCAGGGCCGCGCGGGATGAGAGTGCCACCGGAGATTTCGGCGTTTCCACTGACAACCGAGAACGCGACCGGCAGATTCGCACTCGAGCTCGCGCTCAGGGACACTGGCTGGTTAATGATGATTGCGTTCACCGGGGAATTGAAGGTCAACGTCTGGCGCTCTCGAGCGGTAAACGTCGCCGTCCGGGCAGCGCCGATGTACTGCGCGTTACCATTCTGCACCGCGACAACAACCACCGATCCTGCGGCCGCGGCCGTCAGCACGTTGCCAACGAGCGTCGCCGGGCCGCTGACTAACGAATATGAAACCGGCAGACCAGATGTCGCCCTGGCCGTCAAAGTGACCGGAACTCCGGGGACCAAATCAACCGGCGAGAACGAGACCGCTTGCCCGATCAACGTCGGAGCTGGGGGCGGTGGGGGCGGGGG
>CAYVDZ010000072.1:0-12970 GCA_964450575.1 uncultured Opitutus sp. | reverse complement strand
GGGCCCACTGGCGGTTTTTGTATCAATGATGTCAATACTCGCGCTGCCACCGGCCGCCTCGACGCGTGCGACCTCGTCGTGGCGCTCGAGTTCTTCAATGAGTTCGCGGCTGGATTGAAAAATGAAACGCTGCCGCACCTCGGAGAGGCTACTGCTATGACGGTCTTCCTCTGACATCAGGAGTGCTGGCACAAAGATAACCTCGTAGAACTCCTCCACCGAGTGTTCGGAAATGTAGGTGGAAGCGAGGTCGAGCATGTCCTCCGATTCCATCGAGAGCATGCGTTGGTAAAAGTGCGCCGGTGGTTCGAGCGCGGGCTGGCTGCCAAGCAACATGCTGAGAAAACTCATGCCTGGGACGTGGTTGCCCAGTACGAGCAGGCAGACCGTGAGGGGCGTCGAAAGCACCAATCCGGCCGGTCCCCAAAGCCAGGTCCAGAAGACGGCGGCGATCAAGAGCGCGAGATTCGAGATACCGGTACTCGCGCCATAGAGAACGATTTCGATGATGTTATTACTGATCAGTTCCATGACGACGAACAGCGCCAAGGTATAAAGGAGCATGGTCCAGCCGGGATCGACCGCGACGGAGAGCACCACGGGAAAAATCGCCGCGATCCACGGTCCGATAAATGGGATGAACCGCAGCAGCGTGGCGAGCAGGCCCCAGAGTGGCGCGTTCGGAATACCGATGAGCCAGACGCCCACTCCAATCGGAATGCCGTAACCGGCGTTTACGATGAGCTGCATGCCGAGGTAGCGCGAAACACGGGTGGCCGCGTCGTCGATGGCCTGCGTGGCGATATTCAGTTTCCCGGAGCTCACCATCTTGAAGAACCGGTCGCGCAGGTCCTCTCGCTGAAACAACATGGCGACAACGAAGACGATCACGATGCCCGCGATTCCCAGCGGCCGGAGGATCGGTTTGACCATGCCGCTCGCCAGTTCCCATGGCGTTGACTCTGTTTCTTTCAACTCGACCGGCACCGGCCTCTCCACGCCGGGCTCCGGAGTTGTGACGGGTTCGTCGGGCGCTGCGGATTTGATTTCACGGCGGAGATTTTCAACCATGCCCGACATCCGGGTCATGACGGTGGGGGTCTGCGGCCGCTTCAGGGCCGCGATTTTGTGCCGCAGATTTTCTTCATAATTTGGCAGTTCGCGCACCAGCGAGACCGCCTGGGTGGTCACGAGCCAGCCAATGCCGCCGATGGCCGTGAAGGCGACGGTCACCGTCAGGATGATCGCGAGTGCCTTGGGCAATCCCCAGCGCGTCAGGCGCACCACCATCGGTGTGAGCAGAAACGCCAGGAGCACCGCAAACGCGACGGGGACAAGCACGTCTTCTGCAAAGCGAAGGATGCCCACGATCAGCACCAAGGTCGCCAGACCGAGAAACCAAGCTAGCCGGGTGCTGTTGTCGACGGGTTTCAAGTCACAGAGATCCGGGCACCGCCCGGGCGATGCACGCGGCGGCGCCTAAAAACACGGCGCTCTTTGATTCAAACACGCGATATGGTAACGTACGGATCGGGAAAGTTGCATCGCTTCAGCGTCAGCGATGAACTCTCCAAGGCTGGGCGGAAGCCCCGTACGTTCCACCGGTTCAGCGTTCGCCCGTTTGCAACGAATTGAGGACCTTCAAGATCGCGCCACCTTCGTGCAACGCATGATGCGGGATCGGGTATTCCGGGGTGAAGCTCCGGAGCTGCGCGGCAGTCTCAAAAGTGTTTTTGGATTCGTCGAAGCGGCCGTCGGCTTTCCGGACGACACTGAGATCGAGACCAAACTCCCGGGCCAGAAAAACATAGAGCGCGGCGCGTTTCGACGGGCCGTAATCGTGGCCCTCTTCGGCGAGGTGCACGTTGGTGACGTTCGAGGTGGCGTGGTAGTAACCGTAGATTTTCTGGAGAAACGGGAATTCGATCTTCGGCACATGGGCGGTCCAGTCTTTGCCGTCGGATACCACTAGCATCGGACGCGGCGCGGCGAGGGCCGCGATCATGGCGTTGTTGACGAAATGGTCTGACGTGCGGTGAATGGGCAGGCCACTCTCACAAGCGCAACCCCCGAAAAAATAGCTGGATACCATCACCACCGGGGCGCTCGCCGCGATCCGCGGATCGAGCGCGGCCAGGAGAAACGACTGCGTGCCGCCGCCGGATTCGCCGCTGACGGCCACGCGTTTCGGATCCACTCCGTCGAGTGACAGCAGGAAATCCACCGCGCGCATTGCATTCCATATTTGCAAGGTCAGCGCCAGCGGTTGCCGATGCGCGTCCTGACCGACCAGTTGCATCGAGTCACCATAGCCGAACATGTCGATCGAGAGCACAACTGATCCCATGCGAGCCAGCGTGGCACAGCGTGCCTGCATCAACGGACTGAAGCGCGCGTGCGCGTCGTAGTCCTCGCGTTTTTCGATGCGACGATAATGCCCATGCGTCGACAAGACGGCGGCGTACGAAGGACGCGACTGCGTCGGCCGGTAGAGATTCCCAGTGACGAAGTAACCCGGTATCGATTCGAACATCACGTTTTCCACCGTGTAGCCGTCGTACGTGCGCCGGCTGTGCAGAACGGGGTTCAAGGGAGTGCGCTTCGGCCACGGGGCGAGGCCCGCGCCTTCCTGAATGCGGGTGCGGGCGTGGTGGGCGTAGGCTTCCCAGGACTCGCGATCGGGGAACTGGGTGAGGGCGGCGTCGAGCATGGCCTGACCCTGCTCCGGCTTGAGGTACCCCCCTTGGGTCAGAGCTGGCCCGGTCGCCGGCGCTGGCGGGAGCCCTGGGGGATTCCAGTGAACGGAGGCGGCGAAGGCGGTGCTGGCAAGCAGGGCCAGCGCCGGGACGATGAGGTGACGAAGGGGGAGCGTCGGGAGTGCCATGGTGGGGATAAAAATTAAGCGGTGGCGTGGAGCTGCAAGATTGCCAGCGGCACGATCTCGAGCGTGCGTTCGTGGGTGGCGCTCAGCGATACCGGCGAGGCCACGCCTTCTTCCAGGCATTCCAGCCAGCGGGAGGCGCAGACACACCAGCGATCGCCGGGCTGCAGACCCGGGAAGTGGTATTCCGGACGCGGGGTGGAGAGATCATTTCCCGCGGCCTGACTATGCTTGAGAAACTCAGCGGTCACCTCGACGCATACGGTGTGACAGCCTTGGTCCTCCGCGCAGGTATCACAATTCCCGTTACGGAAAAAGCCGGTCAGCGGCTGCGTTGAACACGGCTTGAGCGTGCCTCCGAGAACATTGCGCGAGGGCAGGGGGATCATCGTCCGGAGTCTGCACACCAAAAAGCGGAAGGCGAGTGGTGAGTGTTCATTGGTTGGGAAACACCCGGAAGGCGATGCTTGCTCTGAACTGCGCGTGGTTATCACATGGTCGCATGCCTTCCGTTTACGAGACTCTTCGTGCTGATATCATCGTCGCGATGAAAGCCCGCGACTCCCTCACGACCACCGCACTGCGCACCGCTGATGCGGCGATCAAGCGGGCCGCCATGGACGCGAACAAGGAGATCGATGATGCGCTGGCGCTCGCGACCCTGCGCAAAGCCGTGAAGAACCTCGCGGATGCCAGGATCGAATTTGAAAAAGGCGGTCGCGCCGACTTGGTCGCCGCCAACGACGTGGAAATCCGGATACTCGAAAAGTATCTGCCGCAAGGCCTCGATCAGGCGCGGTTGGAAGCGCTGATTGCCGAAGCGATTCAGGAGACCGGCGCACAATCGAAGAAGGACATGGGCAAGGTGATCGGCGTGTTGAAAAAACACCCGGACGCCGCGTTGATCGACTTCGGGGTGGCGAGCAAGTTGGTGCAGGCGAAGCTGCCTTAATTCGATTTCCGTCCGGGTTTCCCGCTCACCGCTCGGTCTGCCGGTGAAGCTCGTGGACCTTGTTCACAATCGTGTCCTCAACCGCCGGCGTGAATCCGCCCGGATGATTAAGGATCCGGATATTGGCTTCCAGTCCTTCATAACCACCTTCCTGGATGACGCGCCGGCTTCCGAGATAACCAAAGACATCGTTGGAGTAGCCGGCGACCCAGACGGCCGCAGGGCCTTTCAACTCGGACTTCAAACGCAGCGCGTAGTCGACCACAACCTCGCCGCCAATCGCCACCAGCGTGATGTCGCTGCCGAAGCGCACGACTTGGACCGGACAGGCAAGCGGCGCCGGTTTTTCTCCGCGCTGCTGGTTCTCGGTCAGTCGCTGCGCCCGCGCCACCACGGCAGGCGTATGCGCCGGAGTTTGGAAGCTCTTCAGCTGCTCGATCGAAAGCGGCGCGTATTCTAATTCCGCATACGCGAGGGCGGAGCGCAGGGGGCCGGCGACGGGGCGCTGCCGGGCGGCAAGTGCGGAGGACACGGCATTGGCCAGCGCGCGTCCGTGATGCTGTACCAAGTCTTCGGGTGGATGCCCCGGCACCATGTCGCGCCGCGGATACGGATTCTGGTCGCCCCCGCAGCCCGTCATGAAGAGCGCGGTCGCGCCGGGGTAACTCGCTTCCAGATACTGTTGCGCATAGCCGGCGTAATCGCCGCTCAGCTGACTGCCGCTCAAGGTGGTGTTGTGACACGCATAGCCGAAGAGCAACGCGCGAATCTTTCCGTCAGCACCGCTTACTTTCAGAACGGGCACATCATGGTCCACCGGGCCCTCCGGATACGGGTTGTTGGAGAATTTTCCGTTCGCCTCCGGGCGCCGACGATTCATCGCAAATCCGGCCCGGGCCTGACTAAACTCCTGCTTGGCCGCGGCCGGATTCTGCAGGCTGGCACCAATCACTTCGACCACCGTCTGATCGAGGAAGCGGGCATACTGATGCACCGCCGCAATCTGCGCCGGGTTCGCCATCCGTCGGAAGCCGACCTCCAGTTCCATGCGATCGGGTGAAACCTGCGGGCCGCAATGCGTGTGCGAGGCGTTCAGCAGGATCTCGTGCGGCTTGAGCTTAAACCGGGTCGCACATTCGCGTTCGACGTGTTGCCGCAGCGACGCCGGAATGCCGATCAGGTCGAGCGTGACGATCACCATGCGGCCACCCCCGGCCGTCATCCAGGGCCAATGCCTTGGTGAACAAATCCTGATCGACTCCGCTGGACGGAGCGGTGCGATTGGCGTAGCCCGACATCCAGATCGGCCCCGCCGGCGTCAGCTTGCGCGTGGCCACGCCCGCCCTCCACGGCTCGGCCGTCGGCTGCGCGACCAAGGGAGCCGCCAGCCAAACCAGGCTGGTGAGCAAGACTACGGCGCGGAGTGAAGTTTTCATCGTTTGATCCCCGGTGAAACAGACATTCCTGTCTGTCCTGCTGTCTGTCCTCATAATCTGAATACAGTAAAAATAACCAGTCTAACCGCCCGCGCGATGCCGCCACGCCCGGTTAAAGCCGCTTGATCTGAACCGCCTTGAACTCGACGGGGTCGTTATGCCCGGCGAATCCGAAGAAGCCGCTTTTCCGGTCCTTGCCGGGATGGGGCTTGTTATCCATGACGGTGGCGAGATCGACGGTGCTGACATCGGCATCGAGGATGACGGTGCCGTTCAGTTCCACTTTGAGACGCGAGCCATCGACGGTGACTTCTTGAAAATTCCATTCGCCAATCGGGTGCTGGTAACCGCGGGCCGCGGCGATCATTCCGTACACGGAACCGTGCGCCTGACGAAGATCGATCTTCCCCTTCACCTTTTCGTAGTTGTCGTCGAGCACCTGCAACTCGGTCATGCCTTGATAGGCGGCGTTACCGGTTCCTGGATACCGAATCGCGAGGCCGTTGTTGCCTCCGGGCGGCAGCTTGAAGTGAAGCCGCGCCTGATAGTTTTCGAACTCCTGATTCCAGTAGGCGACGCCCGCTTTTCCCTTTTGCCAGACGATCGCGTCGTTTTGAACTTTCACTGATTCCAAAGCCCCCGCCCATCCGTCAAGGTTGCGGCCGTTGAAGATCGGCTGAAAGCCTTCGCCGCCGCGGGAGGCCAGGATGCGATTGGACTCTTCGGGACCGATCTCGCGGACGAAGACATTGCGCCAGCGGATTTCGCCCCCGTGGGTTTGCAGCTGAATCGGACCTTGCGGCGGGATCGGGCGACGCTGCGCGGCGGGGAGCTTGATATCATAGTGGTTTTCCAGGATAGCGTGATCGACGACGTGTCTATTGTTCAGCCACACGCTCACGCGGCTGCCGACCATGAGGACGCGCACCTGATTCCATTCGCCGAATGGTTTGTCCGCGACGACCAAGGGATCGCGTCCGGGCGCACCGACCGAGTTGTTGAAAAGCCCGCCGGAACCCTTGTTCGGAGTGCGATCGGGCCGCTTTGCCTGGTTCGGCTGGTTGATGTCCCAAATCTGAATCTGCGGAACACCGCGGAGATAGATTCCGGAGTCGGCGCCGGCGACGGTCTTATAATCAAGGAGGAGTTCGAAATTGCCGTAGTCCTTGATCGTGGTCGCGTAGGAACCGAAGCCGTCGTTGACCAGTTCGTTGCCTTCGGCGTACCAGTGCGGTTTGCCGGTCTTTTCGCTGATCGCGGACATGGTGGCGGTCCATTTGGCGATCTGCGCCACGCGATCGGCTTCGCTCATCTCCAGGAGTTTTCGATGATCAAACGTCGTGCCGCCGCGCCAACCAGCGAGGTCGCGACCATTGAATAAAGCGGAGAAACCCGCTGGCGGTTCCGCCGCGCGGAGCCCGGTGACGCTGAGCAGGAGGACGAGGGCGGAGAGCAATCGTTTCATGGCAAAAAAGAGTGGGTAACCTCGAGCGCTCGAACGCCCGGAGCGCCGATATCTCTTCCCGTTTAGGCCTCGCGACACAAGCCTCCGCTGAGGAAATTCCCGGTGAGGAAGCGAAATCTTTGCACCGGTCAGTTACCAGAGGAAAATTGGGAAATGGGGAAAGCGGAAAATTGGATAACCCAAGGCAACCAAGGCTGGCCGCGAACCAGTTCGGGCTCTGCGTTTACCCGTCACCCGTAGGTCCGCGCTCGCGCGTGGCTTCAGGGAGCGTTCCCGATGGGACAGAGGCCAGGAAACCGGTCGTGGCTTCAGGGAGCGAGCGCAGGAGCCGGCCCTTTCAGGAATGCCTCCCGCAAGTACGCGAGCACATCATGAATGGCCTGCGGCGGCAGGACGTTGCCAAAAGGCGGCATCATCTTTCCGTCGGCCTGCACCTTGCCGTTGGCGATGATGGCGAGGAGTTCGGCGTCCGGTTTCTTCAGCGGGCTATCTGCCGCGGTGTAGTCGGGAGTGCCGACTTGGGCGGAGCCTTTGCCGTCGGCTTGGTGACATACCATACAGTTCAACCGGAAAATCTCGGCGCCACGCGTGGTGTCCGCCGGCCTCAAAGCCGCTGCGGTTGCGGCAACGAGTTTTGTCGGGCCGGGCTTGGTCTCGCCCGAGTGCAGGCGGTTGAGGGTATAATAGGCAGACGTGTTCGACAGGGACTGGCCGGTTTCGCTTACGACCTGGTTGCTGATCGTGAACTCGTAGATGAAGCCCGGTTGCACTTCGAGGAGCTCGAGTTCCAGCAGGTGCCCATCCGGCGTGAGCCGGGCATTCGACACCGGCACGTCGGCTTCAACCATTCGCAGCGAACCATCCAGCGGGTGGTAGTTATATTGAAAGCGTCGCACGTTATACTGAGCCGGATTTGCCGCCGACGCGGTCATCGAAGCGGTGAAGCGCAACGCAAACCCTTTCTCCGTCAGGCGGAGGGTTTGGATTTCCACCGGCGTTTCTCCGGTCCACCCGACGCGCTGGATGCCTTCATTGCCTTGAGTGGACATCCATCCGCGGACGGTCTGGGCAAGATAAAGTGCGCCATCGGGGCCAAAGGCGTTGTGCATGCCGCCGAGGCGCAGGCCTTGGCCGCGGAGGAAAGGGAAAGTGGCGCCTTGGTAGGCGCCGGCGACCTTCTCGAGATCGACGCGCATCAGCAAATTGGAGACATCGCCCAGAAAGATCTGGCCTTTGAAGGGACCGAACGTCCCGAGGGTCGTATCCCAGACCGGCTGTCCCGGCGAGGTGCCCATCAGACCGCGCGGCAAATAGACCGTGGGCGGCCGGCGCATTTCTGCGAGTTGCGCAACCGTGAGGTTCCGGTCCTTGAAATCGGGATGCCACTTGAGTGGATCCGGATGACCATAAAACCCATCCTGCTCGACGTGCATCAAGGTCGACGTCGGTACCCAGGCTCCGGATACGTCACTGACAAAGAGCTCGTTGTCCGGGCTCACGCCAATGCCCAGCGGCTGGCGGAACCCGGTCGCGAAAGGCGTGAACGTGCGGTCCGGTGACACCCGGAATACCCAACCCTGATAGCGCGCGACCGACCGGTGCCCGTCGGGGATCGGCCCTTTGCCCGTCCAAGGCATGTACATCTCCGCCTGCAAGGGACCGCGGACCCAAGGGAGTTCGCGGCCCTGGCCGAAGGACACCATGCCCGACCCGAAATAGAAGTTTCCGGCGCGGTCACGATCGAGTCCGTAAGTGAACTCGTGGTAGTTGCCAGTGATGCCCCAGTCGTCGGCCAGCGTCTCGTAGACATCCGCTACGCCGTCGCCCGTGGTATCGCGCAACCGCGTCAGCTCGGGGCGCTGGATCACGACGACGTCCGATTCGCTGTTGGCCACGACCCCGAAGCCTTCATACAGGCCGGAGGCGAAGCGCCGCCAAGCGTCACCGGGCACATCTCGGATCCACACTTCACCGCGGCGATTTGTGACGACCAGGCTGCCCTTTGGGGTGAACGCGATGCCGGAGATTTCCGGAATCATTTGTTGGGGGAGGGAAAGCGTCTCGACCCGATAGGCGTTCGAACGCGGCATCGGCCGCAGGCTGAAATTGCGCTCGACGTTTGCGCCAGCCGTGACGTTGAGCGTGATCTTAGTGTCCTCGAAATCATCCGCGAGCACCCAGAGTAGATAGTCGCCGGGCGGCACGGAGAGTTGATAAAGCCCCTCGGCATTGGCGCGACCGATCACCTGGCTATTTTCGCGCGACGCGAGCGCCGGGCCTTCGAGCTTCACTTGGGCGCCGCTGACCGGGGCGCCGGTTTCGGCATGCAGGAGCGCGCCGGATACGCGGACCGCCTGAGCGAGTACAGGTGTGCTTAGGGCGGGAAACGAGAGGGCGCCGGCGCACGCGATCAGGCAGCGGAGAGTGAACCAGCGACGCAGGAATAAGGCCGCGACCGGAAGAGGAAGGGAGTGGCTCATGGCGTGAGCGACGCCTTGCGGCGGATTTCGATGGTGAACTCTCCGCCGGCGGGGGAACCGAAGCTGGCCAGCGGGCCGTCGCGTTCGAGGCCGCGTACGGTGACCTCGGATTTCGCTTGGGGCTCGAGGTTGAGCCAGAGCGTCGTCCTGCCGGGGCCGACGCGAAAGGTGCGGAGCAGGGAGCCGGGGGTGCTTCCGGTGCTGAACGTTTCAAAGACGTCGCGTCCGCCAATTTGATAGTGAAACTCCGGGATGCCGGCGCGCAGCGTGTAGCCGCGAAAGCGCAAGTCGGACGCGGCATTCGGAGTGGGGGCGCGGAACGGTTGCCATTCCTTTTCGTGATAAAAGATCTCGCCGAAGAAGCGGGCTGGCTCGCCCTGTTTGGTAATCCAGCGGGGGCGCAAGTCGACGAAATCGCCGTCCCAAATATAGTTGATGCCGCCGCGGACCGGATCGAGGCAGAGGCTCGGGCCGTTGGGCAAGGTGATCGCAAACGCACCGGGATACGACTCGGGCATGAAGGTGCGTTGCACGACCGTTTCCGCGCCGGGGATGGGGCGTTGCGCCGCCCAGAGGACGGCTTGACCGATCATCCGCTGATACGCGGGATCGGAGAAGAGCGAAGGATGACTGAAGACAAAGTGCGCCATGCGTCCTTCGGCCCGGCGTCGCACCCAAGCCAAAGGTGCAGTGGCCTCGCCGGCGGTGCCCTCCATGATCATCTGGGCGTCGTCACCAAGTTGTGAATACAGCGGGAACGCCTGCTTGGTTTCGAAACGGCGAATGCCGGAAAGGATCGGATGGGGAAACAGGTTGATGACGGTGAGAGGTGCACCGTGGGCGAAGAGCGCGCCCGGCTTCGCCCCCAAAATGTCCGTGGCAAACGCGGGTTCCGTGGGCCACGCGTCCGGAGCCGCGGCGATCAAAACCAAGGGTTTTCCGGAGCGCAGATACGCGCGCCAACCGGCGGCATCCGCGGCGGAGAGCGCGCCTGGCCCGCGATGGACGATCACCGCATCCGCGGTGTTGAGGGCGCGCGGAGCGGGGCTGAGATTGAACCCAAAGTTTTGCGTGAGCGCGGCCGACAGTGCGTCCATTCCATCCGCCGGCGAGCGGTCCGCCGCGACGATCGCCACGCGCAAAGGCTGGGCGGCCGCTGCGGGCAAGGCGTTTCCGCTCACGCTGCCGACAACCAGAAGCAGCGTTGCGAGGGTGCGCCATCCCGCGCGACCGAGCGGAAATAGCGGCGGAGCGCAGAAGGAATTAATCATTTCGGTGAAAAGGGGGCTCCGCGTTGAAGGGAGACCGTTTCGGTGAGCGCCCCGTTGTAATCTTCAGCGCTGCCTCTTTTTTTCCGCACCGGGGGCGGAGGCTGGCGCGGTGACCCAGGACAAGGCGTTGGCAATCGCCCGGCGGAATCCCGGCTGCTCCATGTCCTGCTGATAGCCAAGCGCGAGATAGAAGAGGCGGGAAGAATGATGCGGGCGGGTCCAGCCCACCGGCACGGTGCCATTCCTGGTTTCTCCTTCGAGAATGACCGTGACGTCGGGCGCCACTTCGGTGACGCGGTAGAGATCCTTTTTCGTATCCAGTCCCTCGACCCCGCGCCAGATGGGGTGGTTTTTGAAGTGGAGCTTGGTGGCCACGCCGAAGTTGCCGCCACCGGGTCCGCCGTATTTCGCGCCGAGTACCTCAGTGTCGAACTCGCGCCAGTTTTCCCAGCCGTGGGAGGTCGAACGCAGGGCCACAAAACCTTTTCCAGAGGCGAAGAACCGCTTGAGAACGGCCAGGTTCTGCGGGTTGAGCGTCTTGCGGCGCACGTGAAACACCGCTGTATCCGCTTGTAGGAGACGCTCGATCCCGACGATCTCCGTCTGATCGGGGCTCATGCGCAGGACTTCGCATTCCATCCCGTGTTCGCGACGCAGGTAGTCCGCGAGGTCGGCGAATCCCTGGTCGGTATTGTAGCTCTCGGCCCCCGAAACAAAGATCACGCGGAGGGGTGGTTTTGCGGGAGCTTGCGCGGCAGCAGTGAAGGACGCGAGTGTCAGCAAAGTGATGACACTGGCAATGAGGCGGAAAGTCTTCATCGAGGCAGAACGGACGGAGGTGGGAACGGAGGTGCCGGCGTTTAGTAACCATTCCGTTACCTTATTGAAGTACGTCAATAGCCAAAGTCCCACCCACTGGAACGTTTGATTCCGCCGGGATTCGCCGGTGGCGAATCTGTTGGAAGGGAGGTCGCGCTGCGCCTGATTCGCCGGCGGGGGCTTGGAGCCGCGTAGGATCGTGGGCCCGCCTTAGGGCCGGGGAAACAATTCGGTCAAGAGCCGGGTGGCCGCGGTTGCCAGAGTCTCACCGCCGCCCGGGGCAATGCGGGCGCTGTCGACTTCGTAGCTGCCTTCCGGAAATGCTTTTTCGTTGGGGATATAGCTGATCGAACCGTTCCCGGATTGCTCCGCGATGAACGTATAGCCGAAGGGTGAATTCTGTTTCATCGCGAGCCCGAGTTCGACAAAGGAGTCTCCCGGATATCCGACGAGCGCGAGATCGCGACCGAAGGCGATCGTTTGCACTTCGCCCGGCCACGTGCCGGTCGCGGCGTACTCCGCCAGGTCGATGGTGCGCCAGGCTTGGATCACCTGCGGAAAGGTCGCCCCGCTCCCGTGCCGCGCGAGAGTCAACCGCGCTTGGTTTACTTGTTCGACCGAAGGCAGAGGCAGGGCCGGAACCGCCACGGGCCGCGAGGCGGCGCGCAGCGTGGAGGGCGCGATCGGCTGCAAGTTCGGATAAGTCTTCAACACCGCGGCGGCGAGGATGGCGCCGATCCGCGCAGCTTCCGCTTCCCCACTCAATTGATGCGAGCGCGACCAATCGATATGATTAATATTTCCCGACATGCCATTTATAAACAGCGTCAGCATCGCGTCGCCTTTCACGCGGGACAGGACCTCAGCCAGGGTGTGCGGGTAGTCGGCCGAGAAACGATTGCCTCCCACCACGGCGACATGCAGGGCAAAATTGACGATCGTCGCCAGCGCGGCACCGCTGGCCGACTCGATATAGATGACACCGACTTCGGGGTCGATGGGGCCCGTCGCGCGGACAATGGCGGGGTTCTGGCGGCCCGGGTTCATCTTGACCGTGCCGTCGCGCAGCAGGGCCCGACGATTGAAGCTGATTGTATCCTCGTGTCCGCGACCCGCGAACAACCGGGCAGGCTGCAGGTCGGCTTCGGCGAGGCGAACGGACTCGGCGATCAATCCGGGAAGGGTTTCACTATAGCGTACGCTCAGCTGCCGGGCCTCCGTGGTGGCCAAGGTATAAAAGAGCGGGTGCGTTTGCGGGCCCGCATGGCAGTGGGTGGCGGCGAGAATGACGTGGTCGGGCCGCACGCCGGTGCGGGAGGCGATGAGTTCGCGCGTCGCGCGCACGATCGGTGGATGCAGGCTGATGACATCGCATGCGACGATGGCGGCCTTTACTCCGTCGATTTCAACGACCACGGCCTTGGCATGCAGATCGCTCGCCACGCCGGTGGCGACGGTGATGCCATAGGAGTTGCCCATGACACTTCCGATGGGTGGCGTGATCACGACCTTGGCGCGCCCGGCTCGGAACGCGGGGGCGTCGGTCTGGGCGCCGGGCGTCGCCGACATGATGACATACACTCCGATAGTAAAGGCGGCGAAACGGGAACGGATTCTCATGGAAGCGTCATCTGGAGAAGGAGGGCAATCAGAGGCGAAACGCTGG
>CAYVDZ010000071.1:0-12985 GCA_964450575.1 uncultured Opitutus sp. | reverse complement strand
GCTTGCCGGGTTGCGCCGGCTCGGCCTGGTCGCAGATCGCGACCTTCTTTCCGGCGGCGAGGAGCTTGGAGATGTAGTTGTCGACCGCGTGAGCCGGAAGTCCCGCCATCGGGGTGTCCTGCCGTTTCGTCAACGTGAGACCGAGGAGCCGCGAGGCCGTGACCGCATCGTCGAAGAAGAGCTCAAAGAAATCGCCGAGACGAAACAGCAGCAGCGTGTCGCGGGACAACCCGCGTTTCACTTCAAAATACTGCGCCATCATCGGCGTGAGCTTCGCGTCGGACATAATTCGGGTCGTGATGCCAGTGGCCCGGGCGGAGCGATGCAAGCCGGCAGCGTCACTCCGCCCGGGATTGGGGGTCGCGTCCGGCGTGATTTGGGACTTCGTCCGGCGTGGTCCAGGCATTCCTGCCTGTTCGGAGGTTCTGAAAAACAGACAGGAATGTCTGTCTCACCACGGGCGGCGCCAGCGGCACACCCGGGAGCGATGCAAGCTGGCAGTGTTTGACGTCGGTCGCGTGCAGCTATACCGCGGACTTCCGGGCCTGGACATTGTTGAATTTCCGATCGTATTTCGATCCCGCGAGGTCGTAATACTCCCCGAGTATTAACGTTCATTGCTCGACCGCATGATGCGGGTGAGCACCCGGTTGTCCTGGCAATGGATGGCCAGCGGATGGATGCGACCGGGGCGCAGGCCACTCGACTCAGAAGTTTCGCAGCCAAGCTTTGACTTCGCCGTGCGTCATCACGTCGTAGGCGGTGAGCCGACCTTTCCCGGCAAAAAATACGATCTGCCAGTGCAGCCCGGCCCGGCACTCGAACAGTTCCTTCCGCAGCCGCCGGGTACCGATACCGGCGTGCAGGTGCGGACGACCGAAGCCGTCGCCCAGCGCCCGCAGGGATTCCGCAATTTGCTCCCGGTTGGCGGCGCTCAACGTCTCCACCCGCTTCTGCAGGCGGGGGTGGAGATCGATTCTCACAGCTTGCCGGTGAACGCCGTGGTCTGACGCGCAGCCCTCGCCTTGCGCACATCGGAACCCACGGTTTGCCGGGCGCGCTCGAGCTGCTTCCCGCTGACGCCGTATTCCTGCAGCGCATAGTCGTCCGAGTGAACCTCCACCGGGCGCAGAGCCACCACCCGACCATCCACCACGAAGCCGACATCTTCGCCGTGCAGTGCGCGCTTGAGCCATGCCCCCAGGTTTTGACGCCCTTCGGTCACGGAGAGAGTTTTCATATGCGCAGAGTAAAGTCTTTCCGGTGCGCGTCAAATCCCCGTTTCACCTCAAAATACTGCGCCATCATCGGCGTGAGCTTCGCGTCGGACATAATTCGGGTCGTGATGCCAGTGGCCCGGGCGGAGCGATGCAAGCCGGCAGCGTCATTCCGCCCGGGATTGGGGGCTTCGTCCGGCGTGATCCAGGCATTCCTGCCTGTTCCGAGATCCTGAAGGCCCGCAACGGACAGACAGGAATGTCGGTTTCACCACGGGCGGCGCGGCAAAATAGACTGGCTTCCGGGCTGCCGCCTCTGGCATCTGCGACGGGTGGTTAATCTTTCTCATCGCGATCTGGGCGGCGCCGGGCTGCCGCCGCTCGTCGTGTTGCACGGTATGCTGGGCTCGTCGCGTAACTGGCAGACGGCAGGGCGCGACCTGGCCGTTCGGTTCCATGTCTTCGCGCTGGATTTGCGCAACCACGGCAGTTCGCCGCATGCCGCTACGATGAGCTACGACGAGCTGATGGCGGATGTGTTGGCGTGGATGGATTCCCAGCAGCTTCCGCGGGTGACGCTGCTCGGTCATAGCATGGGGGGAAAAGTGGCGATGCTGCTCGCGTGTCGTAACCCGGACCGGGTGGAGCGGCTGGTGGTGGTCGACATCGCGCCGAAGGACTATTTCTGGCCGGGCCATCGCCAGAGCTTCGCGGCGATGAACGAATTGAATCTGGGCGATCTGCGTTCGCGGGCCGAGGCGGAGTTGCGATTCGAAGCGCGCGTTTCAAGTTGGCCGATGCGGAAATTCCTTACGACCAATCTCGAACGCACGGCCGAGGGCCAATGGTTCTGGCAGATCAATCTTCCCGCGATCACCGCGGCGGTCTCCGTGCTGGAGAAGAACCCTCTGCGGGAGGAGGATCGCTTTGCTGGCCCGGTGCGGGTCATTGCGGGCGGGAAGTCCAACTACATCGAGCCGCCGGATCACGCCGTGATCCGGCGGCATTTTCCCACGGCGGAGATTGTCACGGTGGCGGGCTCCGGCCACAATCCGCACATGGAAACGCGGGAGGCGTTTGTGGCGGCAGTGTTGGCATCGTGAGTCCGCCTCCTCGCGCGATTGGGGTCCGGCTTGCTCTTGCCGGCGTCCGGATTGCAGCCCAGGGCACGCACACGCGCGGTCCGTACCCTTCGGTTCGCCCGGTTCAACCGTGAATCTTTCGAGTGATCGGGATGGTACTCCGCAGTGTCTTCGATTTGCTCACGTTGTTTGCAAACCTGGATTGCTTTTCGAGGAACCCGGGCGTGAACTTCCGCCAACCCCGTTTTTAGACTCTCATGCCCCTGATCACATCGAGTAAGACCCAGCCCAGTTACGATGTCATTGTTGTCGGTTCCGGCGCCGCCGGCGGCCAGACGGCCTACACCTGCGTGATGGAGGGCGCCAAGGTGCTGATGCTCGAAGCCGGTCGCAATTACGATCCGGTGACCGAGACGCCGATGTTTCAAAACAACAGCCAGGCCCCGCTGCGCGGGTCATCGACGGTCGACAAACCGTTCGGCTTTCACGACTCCACGATTGATGGTGGCTGGCAGGTTCCCGGTGAGCCTTACACCAGTGCGTCGAAGGATCCCGCGCGGGAATTCTGGTGGTGGCGCGCGCGCATGCTTGGCGGTCGCACGAATCACTGGGGACGGATTTCGCTCCGCAACGGCCAATACGATTTCAAGCCCCGCAGCCGTGACGGGCTCGGCCTCGACTGGCCGCTGGATTACGCGGACGTCGCTCCGTACTATGACAAGGTTGAGATGTTGATCGGCGTTTACGGCGACAACAACAACCTCGAGAACACACCTGACTCTCCCGAGGGCTGTCTCCAGCCACCGCCGGCCATGCGCGCCGGTGAACAACTGGCCCGGGCCCGCGCCAGGAAACTTGGGCTGCCCGTGATTCCGATTCATCGCGCCGTGCTGAGTCGGAAGCAGGATCACGAGGTGTTGCCGAAGAAGATTCATCCGAACAACCCGCGTGCCCAGCGCTTGCTCGCTGACGCAATGAAGGCCCGGCAGGCGTGTTTCTGGGCCACTCCCTGCGGCCGCGGCTGCTCGATCAAGGCGAACTACCAGTCGACGACCGTTCATCTGCCTCCGGCGCTCGCGAGCGGTAATCTCGATCTGGTCACCAATGCCATGACCCGCGAGGTCACGATGGACGCTGCCGGCAAAGCCACGGGCGTCGTCTATATCGATAAGACCACGGGAGAGGAGCACACCGTCAAAGCCAAGGTGGTCGTCCTCGCCGCCAGCTCCGCGGAGTCGGTGCGCATCATGCTCAATTCCAAGTCGGCGCGTTATCCCAATGGGATCGCGAACTCGAGCGGACTCGTCGGTAAGTATATCATGGATACGGTGGGCGCCTCGCTCGGCGGCCAGATTCCCGCGCTGGAAAATCTGCCGTTGCACAACGAGGACGGTGCCGGCGGCGCGCACGTTTACGTGCCCTGGTGGCTCTACAAGGAGCAGCAGGCCGGCAAACTCGGTTTTGCCCGCGGTTATCACATTGAGTTCGGCAGCGGCCGGCAGATGCCCAACATGGGCGTAGCGGCGGGTCTCGATTCCTATACCAACGGCAGTTACGGCCGGGAGTTCAAGGAGGACGCGCGGCGCTATTACGGAACGTTCATGGGCTTCGCCGGCCGCGGCGAGATGATCCCGAACGACGACTCGTTCTGCGACCTCGATCCCGTCGTGAAGGACAAGTGGGGCATCCCCGTCCTCCGTTTTCATTGGAAGTGGTCCGAGCACGAGACGCGGCAGGCCGCGCACATGCAGAAAACGTTTGCCGAGGTGATTGAGGCGATGGGCGGCAAGGTGCGCGCGCAGCCTCAGACCGACGGCGCCAAGGCCATCGAGCCCGGCGGCAAGATCATCCACGAAGTCGGCGGTACCATCATGGGCGCCGACACCAAAAAATCCGTCACCAACCAGTGGTGCCAGACTTGGGATGTGAAGAACCTTTTCGTCACCGACGGCGGGCCGTTCTGTTCCAACGCCGACAAAAATCCGACCCTCACCATCATGGCGCTGGCGTGGCGCGCGAGCGACTATCTGCTGCAGGAACTGAAGAAAGGAAATCTTTGATATGACGCCCACGACTCACGTTTCGCCCCGTCCCATGGATCGTCGCGACGCCATCAAATGGATGCTGACGGCCGCCGCTTCGGTCAGCGTCCTTGAGGCCTCGGCCTCCGCGCAGGGTGTGGCGTCGTCGCCCGTGCTTAACTCCAAGGGCTACGGCACCGACCCGGATTTGGTGAAACTCTATAAGCCCGGTGACGTGTGGCCGCTGACCATGACGCCCGCGCAAACGCAGACGGCGGCCGCGCTATGTGATGTCATCATCCCAGCCGACGCGAAAGGTCCGAGCGCTTCGGCCGTCCAGGTTCCCGCCTTCATCGATGAATGGATCAGCGCGCCGTATCCAGGCCATGACAACGATCGCAAGATCATGCTGGACGGTTTGACCTGGATCGACGCCGAGTCGCAGAAGCGTTTCGGCGCGGACTTCGTGAATCTCGTGACGCGGCAGAAGAACGCAATTTGCGACGACATCTGTTACGCGCCCAACGCGAAGCCGGAGTTCCGGCCCGCGGCGCAGTTCTTCCGCCGCTTCCGCGATCTCACGTCGGGCGGTTACTA
Source organism: uncultured Opitutus sp. (assembly GCA_964450575.1). GTDB lineage: Bacteria > Verrucomicrobiota > Verrucomicrobiia > Opitutales > Opitutaceae > ER46. The sequence continues at coordinate 8,068 of CAYVDZ010000071.1, read as the reverse complement.
CACGACACCCGAGGGCATGAAGGACATCGGCTACGTCGGAAACGTTGCCATTGAGACGTTCGAAGGCCCGCCGCGCGAAGTGTTGGAAAAACTCGGCCTGGTCTGAAATGAAACAGGCATTCCTGCCTGTAATCCGGCTCCGATGCCAGAAGTGATACAGACATTCCTGTCTGTATTGTCCGGTGTATTCGGTGTATCCACTTTCCGATCACCCAAGCGACAGACAGGAATGTCTGTTTCACTTTTTAACGAGACTCGTTACCGGCGACTCCACGCGCGCAAGGAAGCGAGGAGGAAGTCCTCCAGCGCGGCGGATTCGTTCAAGTTCAAGCGCAACAGGCCCACGTTGTGTTCGAGTTTCTCAATCGCCGCTACGATCGCGCGACGCGTCGGCTCGTGATTGTCGTTAAGCCGCGGGAGGGCAAACGCCCGCGTCGCATGCTCGATCTCTGCAAATAATCGCGCGCGCAGTCCGTTCGCGATGCCGGTCTCGATCGCGACTTGCTCGTCATCCTTGAGGTCGGCGGGCAGCTTTTCCTTCTGCTGCTTCCAGACCTCGCTCGTCGCGAAATCCAGCACCGCGCCAAACCGCGCGACGAGTCCATAAAGCGTGAAGACGTGATCGGCGATAAGATGCTTGTCGGTTGTCACGCCCTCGGTGAGTCGACCCAACCAAGCTTGGTAATCTTCGATCCATGGCGCCCAACCATCGGCTGCGACGGGCGCGGCGGCGGACGGAAACCGGAAGTGCAGAACGCGGCTGCGGATGGTTGGCAGCAAGGCGTATGGCCGCGTCGTAAGGAGGAGCAGCGTGGTGTGCGCTGGTGGCTCCTCGAGCGTCTTCAGAAAGATGTTCGCGGCGGCCACGTTCATGCGGTCGACCTCGTGTAGGATGGCGACCTTGCGGGGTGCCACCGCCGGTGACACCTGCAGCTTCGTGATCAGGTCGCGGGTGTTGTCGGCGGAGATTTGCCGCATCTTGCCGGCCGGGCGCAGGGCAAACCCATCCGGATGTTGATCGGGCGGGAACGTGTTCGGTTGCCGCTGTCCGGCGGGGCCATTCAACAGCCGGTCGGCAATGCCATTGGCGACGGCGACGAGCGTTTCCAAATCATCCCCGTGGAGGAGCAAACTATGCGAGAGCCGCTGGCGCGCGATCGCCTGATCAATGACGAAAATCGCCGGCGTGCCCTGCAGGGCAGGAGGCCAGGGAAGAAGGGCGGGCATCGGAAAAGAAGAAAGGGAGAAAGAAGAAAGGAGAAAAACGCTGGAGAAGCAGAGGGACTGAAGTGGGATTCCCAGAAATTCTGACAGCAGAAACACCCTTCGTTCCTGATTTCCCCGTTTCTAATTTCTTCTTTCCAAGCTTCGCGTTTCTTCTTTTCCGAATCATCCAATCCGGCCCTGTACTTCACTCCAGATCTTCTTCTCGATCGCATCCGCCGTCTTGGTGCCGTCGACGACGATGAAGCGTTCCGGCATGCCCTTGGCGAGAACGAGGTAGCCTTCGCGCACCTTCTTATAGAAATCGATGTTCTCACGTTCCATGCGATCGGGGAGATCGGAGGCGCGCTGCTTGAGGCGGGCAAGGCTGACTTCCTCCGGCACATCGATGACGATCGTGAGATCGGGCATGACGTTGCCGACTGCGAAACGATTGATCTGGTTGACGGGGTCCGCCGCCAGATTGCGTCCAATTCCCTGATACACCGTGGAAGAGTCGAGGAAACGATCGCTCAAAACGATCGCGCCGCGCAGCAAAGCGGGAGCAATCACTTCGCGCACCAGTTGGGCGCGGGCAGCGGTGAACAGAAGCAATTCCGTCTCACCGCACATTTCGTCGCCCTTGGAATTATGGACGATGATGTTGCGGATCTGCTCTCCGATCTCGGTGCCGCCCGGCTCGCGGGTACTGATGACCTCGCGATCCGTTTTTTGCAGATGCGCCGCGAGACGCGAAATTTGAGTCGACTTACCGGAGCCTTCGGAACCTTCGAAGGAAATGAGTTTGCCGGTAGGGGCTGTTTTCGGGGCCATGAATTTTAAGCTGAGAGGTTTACTGCCACTTGGCGAGGAACGTTTCGACGGCTGCGAGGCTCGGGCTTTCTCCGGTCCGCACATAATGACCACTGGTGCAGACGCCGATCGCGAGGCACGCTTCGGGGTCGAGTCCGAGTAACTGCCCGGACGTGAAACCGGCGTTGAAATGATCGCCGGCCCCCGTGGTGATGAGCGGCTTCTCGGTGTACGGCCCGGGGACCCACCAGGTGCCACTCTCCGTCGCGCAGGCCGCGGACTCACGCGGATGAATCACGACCGTCGTCAGGCTGAGTTTCGCCCGCACATCGCGCGCCATGGCGCGGAGACTGGCTTCGTCGTCCGCCACGGCCGTGAGACCAAGCGCGGTGGCGACTTGCTGGCCTTCCTTCAAGTTCAAGCCCAGGGTCACGCGGCCAAACGGAGTGAAACGCTGCATGGCCGCGAGGGCCGCACGCAGGTCGTCCAACGAACGTTTCTCGGGGTCCGCCAGATCAAAGAAGAAGATGCGTTCCGGATCGGGCGGGAGCTTCGGCAGCACTTGCTCCGAAAGCGCCGTGAAGATCGCGGTCATGTTCGGAATCATCGTCCAGTTCACGAGCGAAACAAGCTGCGCGGCCCCCACCTCCGCCTGCAGCGCGGACTCGCCCATGGTGTCACAGATTCGTTCATACGTGATCTCGTCGAGCGAGCGCATCTGGCCGAGCATGAGTTTGCCGTCATTGCACTCGATCGCGGTGGTCTGCGCCGGCGCGCACAACGAAAACGTCCGGGCCCGCGTCGCCATGTCGGCAAACACCGGGTGGATCTGGGGCTTTCCGACGGCGCCCACATACGTCACGCGCGTGCCGAGCGCGAGAAGCGCATTCGCCATGATCGGCCCGTTGCCACCGAGTTTGTCGACGCGCGGGTACAGCTCGATGTTGGTGCTCTTGCCGGCGGCCGCGACGATGCGCTGACCGAATTCGGTCAGCGTGGCAATGGGAGTAAAGTGATCGCCCGCGCTGTGACGCAGGCCGACGGGCGTGACAATGGTGTCAACGAAACCGTCGAAGCCGACGAGGGCGCTGCGATTACCGATTTGCCCGCGGCGGGTGGAGAGTTGCTGGAGGGTGCGTTGACGAAACATGGTTGGAAGCGTGATCGCTGATCAAAAAATCCACCGCGCCCCGCCGCAAACAGAAACGGTGTTACGAGTTGTGACTTCCTTTGGACAATTTGCTTGCGCATGCGAACAAGTTCCTGGGCTTTTCCATTGAAGCGACTGGGCAAAGTCGCCAACTGTTCGCGTAATTGAACATGGGCCCGCTGTCACTCGAACTTCCACTCATCGCAACCGTCAACGTCGTCGACATGTTTCTCCTGTCTGGCACGGTGGGTCAGGTGATCACCGTCGGCTTGATGGTGTTCAGTCTGATCGCGTGGACGATCATGTTTGGAAAGCATTTCGAGCTGAAAAAACTGCGGTGGTTGAATCATTCGTTTGAGAACCATCTCCGCGATCAGCGCGCCTTGCTCGACCTGCCGGAGTCCTATCGCAACAAGCGTTCGATTCCCTACGCCGATGTGTTTTCCGATGCCCTGGAAGGTTACTGGCGCGCGGCTGCGATCGGAAAGGAAAAGGGCATCGACAGCGAACGCGCCCGGCTCGAACACGCAGAGAACGCCATCCAGCGCGCGCTGAGCCGGCAGACGCTGCGTTATGAATCGAGCATGATCTTCCTTGCTTCGATTGTGTCCGGCGCGCCGTTCCTCGGACTGCTCGGCACGGTGTGGGGTGTGATGGAGGCCTTCAGCGCCGTCGCCCTGCAACAAAACGCCACCATTCAGCAACTCGCCCCGGGTGTATCCTCCGCACTCCTCACCACCGTGGCCGGGCTGCTCGTCGCGATTCCGTCCGTGTTCGGCTACAACGCCCTCCTCGCCACCACGCGAATGCTCATCACCGAGATGGAAAACTACGCCAGTCAGCTCGCCGATCGCATCGAGCTGGAATCGAAGTAACTCCCAACGACCATGGCCCGCACTTTTAAGCGCCAGCGTTCGGCGCATGCGATCTCGGAGTTGAACGTCACCAACTTGATCGATGTCGCGTTCACCTTGCTGATCATCTTCATGATTGCGACGCCCCTGATCAACAAGGAGCAGACGATCCCGGTGAACCTTCCGATCGAATCGGTGAGCGAGCAGCCCAAAGCGGACCCGAAGGACCGCTTTGAAACGCTCACGATCCAAGCGGACGGCAACGTCCAACTCGGCGGCCGCGAGATGACGCTGGAGGCGCTTTCTCCCATTCTGGCGGGCTTCGCGGCCGAGTCGAAGCCTCCGGTGATTCGCTTTCGCGTCGATGCCAAAGCCACCGCGCAACACTGGGTCTCGGTGATGGCCGAACTGAAGCGGCAGAAGCTCACCCGGATCTCTTTCGATACTCAGACCGTTCCGTGAACGGACGAGGCCAGGAGACGATCGAAGATGCCTGCTGTTCCATGACGCGATTCGCCGCGAGTTTTGTGATCCGCTCCCTTCCCCGCTCGCAACCGGGAACCCGCATGGTTTCGGATCACGGAAACCTTTCAGGTCCGGTTCAGTCTGAGCCTGATATGAGTGTGATCCGAAGGTCAGCGCGTCTCGCGGTTGTCCGCGCGTAATACCATGAGCGGCGCGAGTTCTCCTCAAGCGGTGATGATGTCGGCCACGTTGCATGCGGGCATCGTCGTGCTCGTGCTCGTGTTCGGCTATTTTTTCCAGAAAACCAAGGAGGAGCCGATGCAGGTCTTCGAACTCGTGGCGGGCGAGGGCGACAATTATAGGGCGAAGGAAGCGCCCGCGCTCGGCTCTCCTTCCGGCGTGACGGTGAATTTGCCGGAAATGCCCGCGCCACGGCCGACGCCGCCGGATCCGACGCCCGCCCCCGAACCGGAGCCGCCGCCCATCGTGCCGGCGCCGCCGCCCCCGAAAAAAGAAACCGTCGCGCCCAAACCGGCGCCGAAAAAGGAGCTCGATCCGACCAAGGACATGGCAAAGGCCGTGCGTTGGGAAATTATCAAAGCGGAATCCCAGGCGAAGATGGATGCAGCGAAACGTAAGGCAGCCGAAGCCAAAAAAGAGGCGGAGGAGAAGCGCCGTTTGGCCAAGTTGGAGGAAGAGAACCGCCGGCTCACTAAAGCAGAATTTGATCGCGCGAACGCCAACAAGAAGACCGCACCGGCCAAAACGCCGACGACGAAGGTCGCCAAGATCGATGCGGAGGGTATTGCCAAAGGCGTGACCGGCGGTTCCACCGCCAACAAGGAAGCCGGAGCCGGCGGCAAGGCGCTGGTTGCGAGTGACGGACGGGCGATCGAGATGTATTTCGAGATGCTCAAGCAGCGAGTGCGAGCCCAGCTCGTCGGACTTGCCGGCATGGAGGACCACCTCGCGGTGACGGTGGCGGTGAACATCTCCGCCTGGGGGAAGCTATCGAACGCGCGGGTGAAGACCTCTTCGGGCAATGCTGAGTTTGATCGGGCTGTGATTGCGGCGTTTGATCGGGTGGAGATGCCGGCGCACCCGGAGAAAAAGTCGGAGGAACTCGAATTGATCTTTCGGACCCGGGACATCGAAGGCCGGTAAAAAAGTCCTTGCATTCGCGAGCGGAACCCGGACCTTTCCTCCCTCGCAAGTGGAACGGGCTCTTAGCTCAGTTGGTAGAGCGCCTCAATGGCATTGAGGAGGTCAGCGGTTCGATCCCGCTAGGGTCCACCACTTTGGCAGTCTTGCCCTCTGAACGAGGCCTTGAAGTGATAAAGGCATTCCTGCCTGTAATTTGGGATCTTCCCGTCGATGTCCACCTCTTCGAATTTCACCGGATAACGCGAAATGCGTTCGACCTCTGCCTTGAGCGAGTCGATTTCCGCTTCGTCGCTCGTAGGCGTGTCCTCCGCGATGCGCTGGGCGAGGGAGCGGTAGGTGCGCGAGGCATACTCGAACGTGGGCAGCGCACGTGAGTCCTGAACGGGACTGGTGGCGAACATCCGCTCCAAAACCTCGAATGCTCCGCGCAGATCGCCGGAGTCGGACAGCGCCGAGGCGAGTCCGAGGTGCGCTTTGGCAAAGCGTGGGTTCCCCTGCAACGCGTGTTGGAACGTGGTGATCGGCTGAGGAAAGTCGCGTTTCCCGGCCTACATAACTCCCATCCCGTTCCACGCGGAGGGATCTGGCTCTTAAGCGAATTTCAGGTCTTTTGACGCCGTCGTGCCCGCCCGGCGTATTGCGAAGGCGATCACTTCCATGGATCAGGATCCAAGATCGTGGCGGCGATGTAGCGGTAGGGCTTGGCTCCAGGCTGAAGTGCATTGTTCCAATAATACACAATGACCAGCTTGCCGTCAGGCCGTTGTACCATCGTTGGATATCCGATGTCCCGGTTGGCGCCATCGCCTTGCCTCAACGGTATTTCGTTACTCCAGGCTTTTCCATCGTTGGAGCTAAAGCGGACGCAGAGCCGTGATCCGTACTGGCTCCGGTAGGCGTAACCGAGTGCGAGGCGGCCGTCGCGGAGCCGGACCAGCGCGGGCGGGGACCCACCGTGGCCCGTGTCCGCAACGGGATCGTGGATGCGGGTCCAGGAGAGTCCGTTGTCCTTCGATAGATGAGCGGTCATCAAGTCCAGGTTGTTGCCCTGGCGGGTGCGGAATATAGTCAGGATTTCGTTCGCCGAAATCCGTTCCGTGGCCGGCATGATATCAAAGCCTTCCGGTTCCGGTCCGATCCACCCGAGCATTTTCCACGTGAGACCGCCGTCCGTGGTCCGGACGTTGGCGACGCGACCTTCCCGCTGGTTGTTCTTTGCGACGGTAAGAAAAGCCATCAACTCTTTGTCACCCTCGATCAGAAAGTCATTTCGTGTCGCCACTCCGGGGGTTCCCAGATTCGGGAAACTGAAGGGTCCGTTCCACGATTTTCCCTTGTCGTTTGAATGATAGAAGATCGAAGGCCCATCGTGATTGTTGTTTAATCGGACGAGCGAGAGGACGAACCCAGGGTGCGTGAAGTTCATTGGCACGGTGAGCGGTTTTGCGGTGGAGGCCTGGTCGTCCTCAATAAAGTGATCATAAGCGCGTGCCGTCTGGCCGGCGGAATAGGCGTCTTCGATTTTCCAGCTCAAGCCGCCATCCAGACTGCGAGCATACTTGTGCCGGGCAGTCTTGGGGTCATAGGTGTGCAAGGATTTCGTTTCGGCGTAGCTCGCCTCCACAAACCCGACCAGAATCTCGTTGCCCCACGCGGAGATTCCGCCGTTCGCCGGCCAGGCGGCAAAACGGCCGTCCTGCTGGAAAACCTGCACATGCTGGATCCCCGCACCGGTCTGGGCGCGGGCTTGGGAGTTGTTCAATTCAAGGAAACCTAAATGAACAAATGCCAGGATGGTGAGGAGAGATCGGTTCACACGACTGTTCATAGTAATTGGGATTTACGAGGCGAGGTTTGTCCGTTCATCCTTTGGCTTTTTTCTTCGCCTTCGTCTGGGCAGCGGCATTGCCGCCAAGGGCACCGGGAGCGATCGCTTCAGGGTGCCGGGCGAGGATGGCGCGGAGCCGGGCGACGACCTCCGGTTGTGACGCGGCGAGGTTCTTTCGTTCGCCGGGGTCGGCTTGATAGTCATAAAGTTCGAGTTCCGCGGTGTCGGCGGGCGCCCCGGGTTTCTTCCACTCGACGAGCCGATGACGCGCGGTACGGATGGCGCGGCCCAAGCGCTCGCCGCGCGGGTAACAGTGATAAACGTGGTCCCGGATTGAGGTCGTCGGGTCGCGGAGTACAGGTACGAGGCTCAGGCCGTCGATCGGCTGGGGACCGCGTGGTGCGGGCAGGCCGGCGAGGGCGGCGAGCGTGGGGAAGATATCAACCGTTTCAGCGAGCTGCCGGGTGGACGTGCCCGCCTTCGTGACGCCCGGCGCAACGACGATGATCGGGATGCGGTTGGCCTGTTCGTAATTGGTGTGCTTCGTCCAGTAACCGTGATCGCCGAGATGCCAGCCGTGATCGCCCCAGA
>CAYVDZ010000070.1:9743-13052 GCA_964450575.1 uncultured Opitutus sp. | reverse complement strand
GTCCCGCGGTGAGGTAAGCGGATTGCGCCACGATCAGCGCCGCGGCGTGGAGGTCACGGGTATTCCAGACTACAAGCGGATTGTTGCCGCCTAGTTCGAGCGCGAGGATTTTTTCGGGGGTGGATGCAAAGTGCGCGGCGAGCCATTGGCCGGTCCGTGCCGAGCCGGTGAAAAAAAGTCCATCGATGCCGGGGTGTTGCGCGAGGGCCGCGCCTGTTTCGCGTGCACCTTGAACGATCGTCAGCACCCCTTCGGGTAATCCAGCAGCGCGCCACACCGCGAGGGTACGTTCGGCGACAAGCGGAGTATATTCGCTCGGTTTAAACACCACGGTGTTACCCGCGAGCAAGGCAGGGACGATGTGGCCGTTGGGCAGGTGACCCGGAAAGTTAAACGGTCCCAGCACCGCGCACACGCCATGCGGACGAAACCGCGTCACGGCCGGTCCGCGGCCAAACTCCGCGGTCCGCTGAGCGTAGCCGGCGATGGCGAAGTCCACTTTCGTGATCATCGATCGCACTTCTGTCAGCGCCTCCCAACGGGGCTTCCCCACTTCGAGGCAGATCGCCTCGGCGAGCTCTGCTTGGCGTGATTCGAGTTCGCGGGCGAAGGCCCGCAGGTGGGCCTCGCGTTCGGCGAACGGTCGCCGGGACCAGCGCTGAAACGCGACCCGCGCTTTTGTGATCGCGGCGTCGACCTCGACGGCGGTGGCCGCCTCGCCAGTCCAAACGGTTTCGCCGGTCGCGGGATTGACGGAGGAAAAGATCATGGCGGCAGCGGTTGCTCAGTCCCGGGGCTATTTCAATGGCGCCAGCGCGACCGTATCTCCCGCTTCGAGGCTGAGTGCGCGCGCGACGTCTTGCGTGAGCGAGACGGTTTCATCTTCCAGTGTAATGACAGATCCAATACAGGCCCGAAAGTCCAGCCGCGGGTTGGCGATGATGAGGTGCGGGAGGGTCGGCGGCAGCACGGCGATGGTGCTATGAAGCTTCACGGTGCGGGTCTCGCGCACGATCTTCAGCATTTCGATCGTTCCGCGGAGCAGCGGGCCGGCGTCAAAGATGTCCACTTCCCGTGATGCCTCGAATCCTTGGGAACGCAGGATTGCCAAGGCGGGTTCGGTGTCGTGGTGGACCCGGCCAATCACTGCTTGAACGTCCGCGGGCAGGAGCGGCACGTAGATGGGATGCCGCGGCATTAAATCGGCGATAAACGCCTTTTCTCCGAGTCCGCAGAGCAGGTCGGCCCGGTAAAAATCGAACTCGAAGAAGTGCCGCCCCACCGCCTCCCAGAAAGGCGAGCGGCCCGTCTGGTCGATGTAACCTCGCATTTCGGCGATGACGACGGGAGTGAACCGTTCGCGTTTCGCACCCATGAACAGAAAGCGCGCCAGCGACAACAGTCGGCCGGCTCCGCCATGCCGGCGATCCGGCCGGAGGAAGAGCGAGCACACCTCCGAGGGGCCGCGATGTTCTTGCTTGAGATGCAACACGGGTACTGACCGGTGAATGTTTAGTGGAGCGTGCGCGTGCAGTTCGTCCCTGATCTCGTAACTGTACCACGGTTCGAAGCCACCCACGCGTGATGCGATTCCGGATACGCCAAGCAGTTCGCCGGTGGCGGTGTCCTCGAGGGCAAACAGATAGTACTCGCCCTTGGGTTGGCGGACCCGGGGCCGGAAGGCACGGAGGGAGTCGTCAATGCGGTCCGCCAAAAAGGCCTCATCGGAGGGCAGCGTGGTGAGCCCGCCCCCGGTCGCGCCCGCCAGCGTCACCAGTCCAGAGAGATCGCTTTCGCGAATGGGGCGGAGAACCAGCATGGGGGCGGCGGGCGAAGAAGGTTGGGTGCGAATGATCTGATCGGAATGGGATTCCGGTGCGCCTTCCCTCAATCGCGCGCGTCAAACCCGATCCGGCAAGTTAGCCTATCCAGTCAGCGTGATTTCACCAGTGGCGAGGCGGTGAAGAAAAAGCGCGGCCACTTGGGCTCGTTGTGCGATGGTTGGAACCAGAACGAATTCCCGATCACTATGCAGCTCGTCACCAATGGGCCCGACGCCATCGAGATTCGGCAAACCGGCCGCGCTGAGGAGATTGCCATCGGAACCGCCGCCGGTGTGCACCCAATTCGGCGGAGTGAGGCCGACATCACGCGCCGCCCGTTGCCATTCCGGAAACACCGTTTGCTCAAGTGGCAGGCATTCCTTCGGCGGTCGGTTGAATCCGCCTTTTAATGTGAGCGTGAATCCGTCGCGCTGATTGATCTCCGCCGCAAGGGCGTTGAGACGGGCGAGGAGCGGCTCGCGATCTGACACTTTGGTGATCCGCACATCGAGTTCTGACTCGGCGAAATCAGGGACGACATTGGTCGCGGCACTGCCTCCCCGAATGTTCCCCACGTTGACCAAAACGCCCGGTAATTCCGCCGGGATCTTGGTGGCGGCAAGGAGAAAGTCCGCGAGTGCGAGGATCGCATTGCGGCCATCGTTGGGCAGCTTGGCGGCGTGGGCAGCGCGCCCCCGGCAGGTGGCGACGATCCCTCCGGTGCCCTTGCGGGAATGGACGACGTCCCCGTTCGTGCGGGCCGGTTCAAAAATCAACGCGAAGTGCATCCGCGGAGCGGCCTCGCGAAAGAGGGCCGCACTGCCGCGAGAACCCGTTTCTTCATCCGGGGTGAGCAAGGCTTCCCAGCCAATGTTGGCGGCGTGCGGCGTCTGCTCAAACGCCTGCAGGGCGGCGAGCATGGTGAGAATGCCGCCTTTCATGTCGGACACTCCGGGGCCGTTCAATCGGGCAGCATCCAGCCAGCGACAGGTCTGAAACGGATCATTTGCTTCGTAAACCGTATCGAAGTGTCCGCTGAGCAGAATGCGCACGGTTGCTTCGGGTCGCATTTGAACGCGTAAGGCAGCGGCCGTGCCGTCGCAGGGCGGCTCCTCGATTTTCACTCCGGCGATTTTCTCGAACTCGGAGCGAAGCGCTGCCCGCATGCGGTCGAGCCCGGCCCGATGACCGGAGCCCGAATTGATTTCAGCCCAGTTTGTAAGCAATGCGCCGAACTCGGTCGTGCGATCGGTCAGCTGAGCAATGGAAGCGGGAAGCATCATGGAAGGTCGGAGAGCTGGCCATCGATAACCGCAATGAGTGCGGTTGCGGCGGGTTGGTGGATGGCAAGTTGCTTGAGGTCGAAACTGCTTTTAGGTCCAAGTGCAATCACGCGCACGTCCCGCAGGGTCAGAGGGCGATTCGCCTCCATCACTTCGGCTTGCTTGGCGGGAATCATCAACCAGGCGCGACCTTCCGGCGCCGT
>CAYVDZ010000070.1:0-9733 GCA_964450575.1 uncultured Opitutus sp. | reverse complement strand
TCGCCAGGGCGGTCTTCTCGTCGATTCCAAGGCCAAGCAAACGTCCTTGTTTTCCGCCCGCCATCAAACGCGCGAGGAAAACCAGCGAGCGACCCAAGCGGGCCCGCGGCATAAAATGCGAGTCGGTGATGACTCCCCGGAGCAGGTCCAGCTGAAGAAAGTCGCGCTCGAGCGTGATCCGCCGATCAAAGGGATTCTGCAAGGCGAGTTCGGAGGTCAGCGTTCCCGGCTCCAGCGCGGAAAACGAGAACTCGCCCAAGACGGCGAGCCCGGCGCTCGTGCCGCCGAGCGGTTTGCCGGCGCGCACATGCGCATTGAGCGCGGTCGCAACCGGTGTGCCTTTCCAGAAGGTGATGTAGCGGGCCTGATCGCCGCCCGCCAGCCAGATGCCGTCGGCGTTGCGAATGATCTCAAGAACCTTTGGATCGTCGGAGGCGGCTCGATTGTGAAAGAGCAGGGTCTCCACCGAATCCACCCCGCCGATCTTCGAGTAGATATAGTCATTATAACCGTCAGCGCCAGAGGCGCGAAGGACGACGATGTCCCCTCCGCCGGCTTTTCTGACAAACCAGTGAAAGGCTTCGTCCACGTCACCACCGCCTCCCATTAGCAGCAGCGCACCCTCGGTCTGGGCCGGTCGGACGTCGGCCGCGCTCCCCGTCAAATAGTAGGTGTAGTCGGCGGCACGGCAAAGCCCGCTGCAGACCATTGCCGCGAGAAGAGAGGCCAGAAACCAAAGCGCCATGCGGCAGCTTCGCCTTGGGTCGGGAAAGGCCAAAGCCAAAAAATCGGAAGCAGTGGGATTACCACCTTGGGTGTATGGGTTTTTGGCTGCGCCCGTGCTGTGCGCCTGCACAGTTCGGATGTGGACGAGCTATCAATACGACGTGCAACGGTGAACGCTCCCTTCAATCGGAACCGATCGAGGCCGGCGGCGCGGTCGGCGCGTGGCCTCGCGGGTGTGGGCGGAGCGGTGGCGCTGGGCCTCCTTCTGGGATCGTTCATCGTGGGCTGCGCCCCGCGCGAGACACCAGTGCAAGCGGGACCTCGGGATCAAATTCTCCATCGCGGAAACAGTACGGAACCGGAGTCGCTCGATCCTCATCTGGTCCGCGGCGGCGTGGAGTGGACGTTGGTGGGTTCCCTCTTTGAAGGCTTGGTCGTCCCTGACCATCACACGCTGGAACCGCGGCCGGGAGTGGCGGAACGATGGAGGATTTCCGCCGACGGCCTGGTGTATACTTTCGAACTTCGCGCCGATGCGAGGTGGAGTGATGACACGCCGGTTACGGCGGTGGATTTCGAGTATGCGGCGCGGCGACTCCTCGCGCCCAAGCTCGGTGCCGCCCACGCCGAGAACAATCTGTTCTTTGTAAAGAACGCCCGCGCTTATCAGGCGGACCAGATCAACGAATTCAGCGCGGTGGGCGTGCGTGCCTTGGACGCGCGGACGATTGAGTTTACGCTCGAGCGACCCGCGCCTTTCTTCCTCTCGGCGCTGTACTTGTTTTTTCCGGTGCCTCAAGCGACGCTCGAGAAGTTTGCGCCGATGGATGAGCGCAGAAACAATTGGATCCGGCCGGGAAACCTCGTGAGTAACGGTCCGTTTCGCTTGAAATCCTGGCGGGCGAATCAGGGCGTGGTACTGGAGAAGAATCCCCACTACTGGGGTGTCGCAAACGTCCGCCTGCGCGAGGTGCACTTCGCTCCCATCGAGAGCCCGAGCGTGGAGGAGAACGCGTTTCGCAATGGACTCCTGCATCTGACGAGCTTTGTCCCGCTGAACAAAATCGAGGTCTACGCCAGGGAGCAGCCGGGTATCCTGCAGACGGTCGACGACCGCGGAATCTACTTTTACGCCTTCAACCTGGCGCGGCCTCCGCTCAACGATCTTCGCGTGCGGCAGGCACTGTCGCTTGCGCTCGATCGCGAAGCGCTGGTGCGCAGCGTGATCAAAGGTGGCCGGCGGGCGGCGGCGCATTTTACGCCCGCGGCCATGGGCACCTACATTCCGCCCGCGCTTCTGCGCTTTGATCCAGTCGAAGCACGGCAGAGGCTCGCGGCGGCAGGTTTCCCGGAAGGTCGGGGTTTTCCGTCTTTCGAACTGATGATCGACTCACGCGAACATCATGTGATCGTGGCCGAAGCTATTCAACAGATGTGGCAACGCCATCTTGGCATAACCGTCACGCTCCGGAATCAGGAAACCCAGGTGCTCAATGCGGCCAAACGCACGATGGATTTCGACTTGGTTCGCGGCTCCTGGAACGCCACGACGTATCAGGATCCGATCTACTTTCTCGGCGCCTGGCAGACGGGAGGTCTCTATAATGAATCAAAATGGTCGAATGCGGCATTTGATCGATTGATCGATTCCACCTGGACATCCGACCTGCCGGCGCGAAACGAGGCATTTCGAAAAGCAGAAGAGATACTGCTGACAGAACTGCCCGTCCTGCCCCTCTATTTTAGCACTCAAGTCATTCTGGTGCATCCCAGCGTAAAGGGCTGGGTACCGACCTCGTTCGCGGACCGGCGCCTCAAATACCTGTGGCTGGAGTGACACGGCCGAAGGCCGGCGGGGCGTGCGATTGCCGCGATCGTTGACGACTCCGGTGGCGTCGGATTGTTTGCGCGCGTGCCACGTCGTCCTTCGTCGAAGCCCGCCTCCGATTTGGCTGCCTGGCAGCGTTATCTCCTGCCATTGCACGCGGCGACGGAAGTCGATGAACTGTGGAATGCGGTTTATCCGCTGCTGCGCGCGGCCCTCTCCCCGTGTGTTCGTGTTACCTTGTTTCTTGGTCACTACGAAATGCGTGAGGCGCGTCTGGTTTTTACTGATCCGCCGATTGAGCATGCGGCGGAGTGGTATAAGGAACGAGGCCGCATCAATCCCTTTTCCGCCTATATCGCGGCGCATCGGCGGGCGCCGCATTATTCCTTCAGCGACGTAGTGGGGCCCAAAGCCACGTTTGAGCAAACGGAGTTTTATCGACGGTTTGCCCAATCGGAAGGCTGGGACAAAGGGCGCTCCGAGCTCTTCTGGCAAGGCAGCGAAGTGAAGGCGATGTTCAGTCTTTACCGTTCACCGGATCAGCTTGATTTCAGCGCCGGCGAAATTGCCCGGTTGGGGGAGTTGCGGCCGCACATCGAAACCGCCATCGATCGGGTCCGGAAGCTACAGCAAGAGCGACTGCGGCGGAAGGTATTGGAAGAGTTTAACCGCCACATCCCGATCGGGCTGCTCTTGCTCGATTGGGATTTGCATCCGGTCTTCACGAATCATCAAGCGGTGCAGGAATGTGCCGTTTGGAATCACGGTCCCAACGTCGCACGTGGCCTCGTCTCGCGTGAGCACATGGAGTTGCCGGCTCCCGTGCGGATCGCGTGTGAGCGCTTGCGGGGTGAGATCCTGAAAGCCAATGCCAAAGAGCGACCCAAGTTTCCGCGTGGGCTCGAACGCTTGGTGCACCCGATGGTGCCGGCCCGGATAGCCAGCGTCTCGGCTGTCAACGCGGCTCCGGGACTTCTGACGCGGCCTGGCTTTCTGGTCGTTCTCGAAGATCGAACGCTGGACCAGCGCTCCGAGGCGAAGGTTGCTCCCGAGCGCCAGCGCCTTCTCTGGGCGTTGACTCCAAGTGAACGGGAAATCGCGCTCCTGATTTGCGAGGGCTGCTCGAATCAGGAAATCGCGCGGGCTCTGAAGAAGAGTTTGCTCACGATAAAAAAGCAGGCGACCTCCGTGTATGCGAAGCTCGCCGTACCGAGTCGTGCTCGCTTGATCGCGCTCCTGCGTTAGGCGCGCAAGTGCCGGGCGCGATCGAGCATGGGCGTCGGCTGCGTGGCGGATTACAAACTCCAACGGACGCCCACGACTCCGCTCCAATCGGTGTATTCATTATAGTCGAGCCGGACGTTCTTGTCGCCGTTGTAGCCCCAACTGGGTTCGTTGGTCAGGTTTGCGAGTTCAAAGTAGACGCTGACGCCACGGTTCAGCTTGTAGCTGGCGGTAAAATCGACGGTCGTGCTCGGCGCTTCGTAACGCGCGAGTGCCAGAGGATTATCGGTCGCGAGATCGAACAAGGTTTCGCTCCGGTGATGCAGCGCCGCGCGAAGGCGAATCCGGCCGCGCTCAAAGCGCAGGCTGGCGTTGAAGGTGTCTGCGACCTGGTCAAAGAGCGGCAGTTTGATTCCGGCGAGGGCGGGCAGACCGGAATCCAAGGATGAGCTGGTGTGCGTATAGTTGAGCGTCGCGCCCAAGCTATCGAATGGCGCAGGCAGGAAGGTGAAACGTGAGTCGATGGCGAGTTCGAGGCCGGTCACCTTGCCGCCCCGGGCATTACGCGGCTCGGTGACCCGGGTGAGGTCTCCCTCGAACACAATGGCCTGGGTCGAGCGATATACATTCCGCTTAAAATCTTTTTGGAAGACCCCGGCCGAGACGTAGCCATCGCCCCCGAAATAACGTTCGATGGCGAGGTCGTAATTGCGGGAGAAGACCGGCTTGAGCTCAATGTTGCCGCGGCTGATGGTGTCCGATGTGGTCGAGCGGGTCTCGCGGGGATTCAGCTAGTTGAACGTGGGCCGGGCGAGTGTCTCGGTATACGCGGCGCGGACGACGGTTTTGCGGTCGAAGTCATAACGGGCGTGAATACCTGGAAGCCAGTCGGTCCGGGTCCGACGGGGAGCGATGGCGGACGGGACGCCGTCCGTGATGCGATAGGTTTTGAAGGTGGCGGAGGTGTGCTCCACCCGCAATCCCGCCAGCACCGTGAGGCGGTCGCGGGAGAGTTGAGTCAGGCCATAACCGGAGGTGATGTCCTCGTTGGCGCTATAGTCGTTATACGTACTATTGAAAGTATTCGAGCCAAGGGGAGTGAGCAGGCCCCGCCCGATCAGGGTCGTGGCCGCAGTCCGGACTTTGGCGGGATCGATGAAGTATCCGTAGTCGTAATTGCCGTCGATCGTGCTCGTCGCGCGATAGCTGGCGAGCAGGCTCGGAATATCAGGTTGGCCATTATACCCGGTGAGGGACCAGTTGGCGTTGGATCCGTAGCTGAGTTGGGTCTCGTTGAAGTCGCGGTTGCGGGTCCGCACTTTGGCGCCGGCCTTGACGAAACCAGACATCCCGGCGAACGCCGCGGCGCGGCGGACATCGATCGCGGCGTTGAGTTCATCGTCCTTGTAGTCACGGGAGCCGCGAACGAGTGATCGCAGCGTATAAACACCGGCAATACCGGGGTCATTGCGGTCGAGGCCGGAAGAGGTTTGGGAGGCATTGACGACGGGAAGTTGAGCCTGTCCGGGCCGAAGCCGGTAGCTGGTGGTGAAACCGGAATTTTGAAATTGTGCCTGGAGTGCGCTGCCCAAGCCGCCGTCCCAGTCGGCGAAATTATAGCCGACCAGGTAATTAACGGTGTAGTCTCCCGCGCGGGATTCGCCATCGAGGCCGATGGTCGAAGTCCGTTGCAGTTCATCGAAGTCCCGCACTTCGCGCCGAACGGTATTACCGGTTGCCGTCAGGCTCGTGTAGGTGTTGCCGTCCGCGGTCGGCGCGACCGGAATTCCGCCGAGAGAGTTGTCGCTTCCACGGCCGAGAGGGAAGAAAAGTTGTTGCCGCTGACGTCCCCGGTTCGTTTCGCGGGCGTTGGTGGAGGCGAAGAGTCGGAGCTTGTGTCCG
Source organism: uncultured Opitutus sp. (assembly GCA_964450575.1). Lineage (GTDB taxonomy): Bacteria > Verrucomicrobiota > Verrucomicrobiia > Opitutales > Opitutaceae > ER46. The sequence continues at coordinate 4,053 of CAYVDZ010000070.1, read as the reverse complement.
TCCCTCGGGCGCCATTCGAGCGAGGCATTGGCGCCATAGTTCTGGATGTCGTCAAAGTAGTGCTGAATCACATACGAGTCCATGACATAGCCCTGCAGCAAGGTTGGCGTGGTCGCCGTACCGAGCCGGTAACCGGCGGTGTCGTTCCAGCCCGTGGTGCTGTTGCGCTGTTTCACGAACGCGCGGTTTCTCCAATTCGCACCAATCGCGAGACCGAACGTCCGGCTGGCGCCGAGCAGGTCGGAAAACGTCACCGCCCCTTCGTAACCAGGATTATCATACGGGTAATTGCCCGAGTAGTCGTCGAGCAGGCCGGAGTAAGTGACGGCGGCTTTGAGCGAGGCGCTTCGTTCCGCCCGGCTAAACGCACTGCGAGTGCGGATATTCACCGCGCCACCGATGGAGTCGGCGTCTTGATCCGGGCGGAGGGCCTTCGTCACTTCGATCTGATCCGCGACATCGCTGGAGACGACGTCGAGCGGCACGCGGCGGGTGATGCCGTCGAAGTCAGTGACGTTGACGCGCACGCCGTCGATCGTGACGGCGTTGAAATCAGCGGACATGCCGCGGACGGTGATGTACCTGCCTTCGGCGCCGCCGGTGTCCCGATCCGTTTCCACCGTGATGCCGGGGAGGCGCTTGACGGCGTCGGCAATGGTCTTGTCGGGAAACTGGCCGGTGAAGTCCGCGGAAACGACCGTGGTGAGGTTCTGCGCCGTGCGCTGTTGATTCAAGGCGCGGGACTGTCCTGAGCGAGTCGCTTCGACCGTGACGGCGGCAAGGGAAACGGTGGCGTCGCCCAGCGAAAAGTCCAGGCGGGCGATGCCGCCGGCCGTGACGTTGACCTCCATCGTTTTGGTGGGAAGCCCGAGGTAATCGACGGAGATCCGCTGCGGACCGGACGGGAGTGTGAGCGTGAATTCACCATCGGCGCCAGTGGCGGTTCGGAGGTCCGTGCCCGGAACGGTGACCTCCGCGCCGCGCAGGACGGAGCGCGTCTCCGCATCGAGAACGCGGCCGGTGACGGAGCCGGTCGATTGGGCGAAGGAGATCGGAAGGAGGGATGAGAAGAGGATAAAGCTGGTGAGCACAGCTTGAATGAGGCGCGAACGAAGCACGCACGAAGCGGAGGAGGTCATGGGGCGGAAGGGCAGCAGCAAGTTGAGTGAATGACGCTTGATCGCCTAGGATAACGCAGGGCGCGTGCCGCGACCATACCACCAAGGAGGTAACCCGCGAGGTCGCGAACGCCCATTCGCTCCGATGGCCTGATCGTAGTGAAGGGGTTCGACCTTGCCGGGCGGACGATAAAACTTCGGGGAGTGAATCAGGGTCGGCCGTCACCCGAAAACTTCATGTTTCGGACGAGGCGGGAAAAGAGTGCGGGGGCAAAGCGCTTGAGATAGATCCCCAAGACCTCGCGGCCTCCAATGTAGACTTCCTCGCGGCGGCGGGCGACCGCGTTGACGATGGCGGCGGCGCAACGCGCCGAGGGAATGCCGCGTGGTTGCGGGGCGGAGGTTTCCCCGGGTTTTCGCCCTTGCGGACCGAGCGCATTTTGCGCGACCGCGGTGCGGACATAACCCGGGCAGGCGAGCGTCACGGCGATGTGGTCGCGCCACACTTCAGAACGAAGCGAATCGAAATAACCATGCAATGCGTGCTTCGCGGCCGCGTAGGTCGAGCGGCCCGGCGTGCCGACAAAACCCATGACGCTACTCACGACCACGATGTGGCCCGAGCGGCGGAGGCGCATGGCGGGAAGCACGGCCTTGGAGAGGGCGACGGGGCCGAAATAGTTCACCTCCATCAAGGAGCGCTCCACCTCCTCCGTGGTCTCCAGGGCGGGACCGCGTTGGCTGACGCCCGCGTTATTGATGAGGATATCGATGGAGCCGCACCGTGCCGTGGCCTCCGCCACGGCGGCGGGAAACGTGTCGCTTCGAGCAAGATCCAGAGGCAGGACGATGTGCTGGTCTGGCTCTTCGCAGGACTGCCGAATTTGCTCCAGTTCCTGGGGGCGTCGGCTGGACAAAATGAGCCGGGCGCCTTCACGTGCGAAGGCGGTCGCCAGCGCAGCGCCGATGCCGGAGGAGGCGCCAGTAATCCAGATGACCTGTTGGGCAAACCGCATGGACCTTAAAGGCGCGCGTTATGCTATATAAAGTAAAGAGTCGGCGGACCGCCGGGCCCGCTTACGCCATATAGACGCCGCCGTTGATATCCAAGGTGGCGCCGGTGATGAAGCCGTCGAATTCACCTGCGAGAAAGACCGCAGCTCGCGCGACATCGTCGGCGTTGCCACCGCGGCCAAGCGGGATGCCTGCGACCGTGAGACGCGCTGCTTCCGGGGTAGTGTGGGTATTGTGAAAATGCGTGCCGAGGATCAGGCCTGGGGCGAGGGCATTGACTCGAATCCCCAACGGGCCGAGCTCGGTCGCAAGGGCGCGCGTGAACGTCAGCATCGCGCCCTTCGCCGTCGCATAAGCGAGCGAACCGGTGTGGCCGCCCTTTCGGCCCGCGAGCGAGGCAAGGTTAACGATGCTGGCTCCGCCGCTCGACTGAGCCGCGGCAGCGAGGTGGGGGGCCGCGGCGCGGGTGATGCGGCGGGCGCTGCCGAGGTTGAGCGACATCGTTTGCGACCAGAACTCATCATCGGCGTCGGCCAGCGAGCGCCGGGCGATCAAGGCTCCGGCGTTGTTGATGACGATATCAAGTCCGCCCAGAAACTGCACCGCTTCGTGAACGATGCGGTCGCATTCTTCCGTCTCCGTCAGGTCGCCTACGAGAACGGCACACCGTCGTCCGGCGCGATCCGCCTCGGCTTTGAGCGAAGCGGCGGCTTCGGCGCTGCTGCGATAATGCACCACGAGGTCGCAGCCCGCGCGCAGCAGATGCTGGCTGATCGCCAGACCAATGCCTTGAGCGCCGGCCGTGATCAGTGCGCGTTTGCCGGGAAGTCTGCTCATGATTATAAGGCGGGTGGAGCGGTTCCTGCGCCAGCGTTCTTTATATAATAGCGGCCGACATGGGCCGGCCGGGCCAGGTGGAGGCACGATTCCAAAACGCATCCCCGCGGCCGCCGTAATAGTTTTCGAGCAGGCGGTCCATGATCACGCTGGTGCGGCGGGCTGACTCACCGGTGCTCGGACACGTGCCGCGACCGAGGAGGTCGTCCACGACCGTTTGAATGAGCGGCTGCGCGATGTGGAGCGGCGTGGGGATCTCGAGTTGTTCCACGCCTTGCGCCGTTTCGAGTCGGATGGGATCGCTGGAAAACACGGCCAGCGAGACGCGGCCGGCTGTTCCAGTAAACTCGAGGATGTCCTCGCGAATGTGACTGGCGAAGTTCCACGCCGCGACGCCGGGAACGCCGTCTCGCGTCAGGAAGGTCATCGTGACCGCGTCCTCCGCTTCACTGTCGGCGCTCACGCGGGCGGCGTGACCGTGGACGTGCTCGATCGGCAAAGGCCCGCAGTAAAAGTCGAGGAGGTCGATCACGTGCGAACCGAGGTCAAGAAGCAGGCCGCCACCGGAGTTTTCCACCGCAAGGCGCCAGCCGCCTTTGGACAAATCTGCGTTCAACGGCAAGGGCGTGGACTGACGATAGTTCACGGCGGTCAGTCGGCCCAGCGCGCCAGACCTGAGGACGTCCTGGACTTTGAGAAAGCGCGGGAGCGCACGACGATAATACGCGACAAACAGTTTCTGTTGGGCTGCGGTGCACGCCGCGATCATGGCATCGCACTCCGTGGTGTTTCGGGCCATCGGCTTTTCCACATAAACGGGCTTCCGGGCTCGGGCGGCGAGCGCGACGCCGGCTTCGTGGGCGCCCGGCGGCGTGGCGATATAGAGGGCGTCGACCTCCGGGTCATTCACGAGGGCGCTGGCATCATCGTACCAGCGTGGCACGTGGTGTCTCCGGGCGTAATCGGCGGCGAGCGGGCCATTGCGGCGCATCACGGCGACGAGTTGCGAGCCGTTCGCCTGTTGCAGACCGGGCCCGCTTTTTACTTCTGTGACATCGCCGCAACCAATGATACCCCAACGAAT